>CAYPLD010000044.1:0-8524 GCA_964411485.1 uncultured Elusimicrobiaceae bacterium
TTCGTTCAAAAAACCGGTATTAGCTGTTTTTGTAAGTTCGAAAAAAGTGAAATGTTCTGATAATTTAAAATCGTCGGTTATTAGATTTTTCATTTTGAAATCTCCACTTAAAAAAATTTTCATATATTTTTACCTCGCTATTTTTTATCCTGCATTAGAATATTTTTTATGTCCCTAATATCTTGCGACATAATATCCATTGTTCCTGAAAGTTGAAAATAATTTTTTTCTATTTCACTTGTTCTGACCTCGATATCCTTAACTTTTTTTGGTGTGTTAATGGTACTTGCTATCCATAAACTTAAGGATATCCATGCGGTCAAAATTAATATAAGATTCCGTATAAAATTTTTAGAAAAAAATGGTGGTAGTTCTGTTGCGGACATCATTAAGTACTTTCCTCAACTTCTACAAGGTCAAGTTTCATTTGCCAATTTTCAATATCAAATTCTATACCTTCGATTCGCATATAGACATTTTGAAAAGATAATTTTTTATCTAAATCGCTACTAAAAGTATTTGATATTAAAGGTTCTTCATAATTTATTTTTAAGATATCCGACAATTCCAAGTGAGGCAAAAATTTTGTCGTGATAACTGCTCTTTTTCTGATGTTTTTGGTGTAGCCATAAATCAATGGAGCTATGGCATAAGCGATATTACTATTATCAGGTGGAAGGAAGTTTCCAGACGATACCCTTAACTCTCTGATACCATATTTATCTATTGAATGAGGAGAGCTATCACCAGCTTCTACGGGATCATAAACTCTTCGATAATCGCCAAAATTTACAGAAACTCTATTATAAATTTTATCTACTCCGTCGGACATATAATCTACTCTATAAATATCTTCAGGATTTAATTCTATTGCATTAGCAGTGTCTGTATTTCTTGCTTTAAGGAACATTGTATCTGCTGATGAGAATCCAATTTCATAGCAAGTCATTTTTGCTAGTTCTATTAGAGCGTCTAAACAGGTCATATCTTTTGTATTGACCATTGCTATTTCTACGAATTGTTTAATAATTTCAACACTCCAAGAAGCAAGTTCTGGAGTTTCGTCCTGTGCTGTATTAGATTCTGCGTTCCATCTGACCTGTAAATAAGGATCTGTTGTGTTTGGAATGTTGTTTCCGGGAAGTGCTGTCCAAGAGCCCCAGCTGTCGCCTGATAACGTTTTATGTCTATAATCTATGCTGGTATCCGTACCGGTTGGTTTGGTCTCTGATGGTATCACTTCTCCCCAGTTATAAAATGCGTCACTGCCGTAGATTTCTGGACTTATATAATCTCCCGTGGGGAAATAATCGCCACTACCTGTTGCGACCTTACTACTCAACTTCATGTTATAAAAACTATTATCTTCAGCAAACTCTACGAAAACGACTGTCTGATATGTGGAAGTTGTATAAGAGGTATCTGTTGCGAGGAATCCTATGTTTTTCCAATCACCAAGATATGGTGCTTGAGGTCTTACCCATAAATAAAAACTGCCCGATGCGTTTCTGGTTATCCTAACTCTCAAGTCCGCACATACTACGGGTAATTCATCTGATTTAACAGACAAGCTTGTAGAACTTCCGTTGGTAAATTTTCTGAGTGTGTATATGAAGTCATAAGTATCTATTTTTATTATAGAGAAACAATAGCTGTCTATACTACCAAGACTATATCCATCTGCTACAAAGTGATAATAGGATTGTTCAATTGCTCTTCCACATGCATCTACTACAAAATCCCAAGTACCGTATGCGGTAGTGTTTGGAGCAGAAGCTATGGCATAACCGCTAAAAGTACTAGCTCCTAGTATTGCTACACTATCTCCAGTACTTGAAAAATATGTACCACTTGGTGTTGATCTAGGTGTCCATGTGACATTTTGTGCACCGGGAAAATCAGTTTCTAATTTAACTGCATCTGTTTCATATTCGGTATCATTATAAGTGCCTTCATCGAAATCAGTTTCATCATCTTGAATGTATTCTGTCGTTACCCCTTCAGGAAAGACTATATCATCTATGTCTGTGTTGGTAATATTTGCAATATCTGCAATTTGTTCTGCTACCCATTCTATCTCTTTTGATGTATACCAATAATTGTAGGTAGCCCATATTTTCTCGCCTGCAGTTGCAGCAGTTTTTAATGTGATGATTGCTTCTTCATCATAAGTATTTAGATTGCTTATAGTGAAATCCACCGACTCTCTTAATGTAGTTGCATCAGCCCAAGTTGTAGTTCCTTTTCTAACTTCTAAAAATTCGCCGATTGCTACATTTGTGGTTGTGTAATCTATATTGTCAGATGTTGTTAATTGTTCTTCGGTTGCCGTGTTTACAAGTTCTTCCATAGAATAATCTTTCAAAGTTGCGAGTCGTCCTGAAATTGTTATTGTGATGCTTTTATCCTCTGGATTGAAAGTAGGTGAGTTCATTATATAACCGGTAAAAATTTCAAAATTTTCTTTTGTGCCGTCTGGTTTTACTATTCCTACTTCGACCTTTATTTTACTTTTATGAACTATCTTTCCCGTTGTGAAAAAGCCGTCTGGATTTTCTGACTTAAACTCATTATGTTTATTAGAAAATTTTAACGCTGTGTTTGACATTTTCCAAATGCCGTATCCTTCGCTATCTAATTTGTTTTTTATGGGACTTATTTCTAATAGATAATCTGTTATGTCTATTCCCGTGTCATAAGCGAAATCAGTTGTGTCGTAATAACGGGTATAAAGGGTCACTTTTTTGAAATATTTTTGGTTAGAATTTTTTAATAAATTTGAAACTTCCGTTGTTATACTTTTCATATTTTTTTCCTTATTTTTCTGATAATGATAATTCTAATTCAAATAATTGAGTTTTTCTATCCAAGTATTCATAAATAGAACTTGTGATTGCAAATTCATAAGTATCGTTATTATCGAAATTTCGATAAAAGATTATTGTCAATCCATTTCTATCAGAAATTTCATCGAGCAGAGTATTTCTTTTTGCAAGAGTCAAATTTGAAAGTTTTAATTTTCCTTTAATTTTTTCAAATTCTTTCCAATGGAAAAGGTTTCCGCTGTTAAGATAATAATGTCCTTGCTTGCTGTAATTCTGACGATTAAAATTACTTAACACGGTATCCATATCTAATACGTGTTTGCAAATTCTTAATTGACCGATTTGTTTTTTCTGATCAGCTGTTTGAGTTTCACTTAAGGTTATTCTAATCTGGCTAGCAGAAATGCTGGAAGCTAAATCTACAATTACATTTTCTTCTGTATTGTCGGCTACTGCCGAGTTTGGAATTTCTACAAAAGTGCTTCCATTATGATACTCAAAAGTGATGCCCACAGCATTTGTGTTTTGGATTATAAAAGTATCAAAAGTTTTTGAAATTTCTGTCTCTGATTCATCTTTAAACATAATGGTAATTTGTTCATCTATATCGTCGTCTGCAGTGGTAGAAAGCCAAGTTGTATTTGGATTCTGATCGTACATATATTCGGGGTTATCACCACTTTCTGTTATGGTGCAATGTTTTGTTAAAAAATTTTCTGAAAATATTTCTATATAATTTGGTAAACTCATTTTGATTTATGCCTCCGTACTTTTTTCTTTGCCAAGTCGATAACTCGTTTTTGCGTTTTCTAAAGCCCAGCTTACGCCGTCTTTTGCATTTTGAGTTATCTGTTCACAGATTCTTCTAATGTCTAATTCGTTGGATATATTGCCTTCCACATTTATTGGACTGTTCAGTGTTATGTTTACGTTAGGATTGTTTTTAGTTCCTAAAAATTGTCTGTTTTGTTGATTACCTAAATTTGGTTTTGAATTTTGTTTTATCGAGTTCACAAGTTCTGGTGGCAAGACAAATTCACCTTCGTGTAAAAGATAATTTCCTGTTTTGCCGATAGGTCCACCGGTTCTTCTTGAACCGAGTATACCATTACTAATTGACGAGAAAAAACCGCCCCCTCCTCCAAAACCAAAAAGGTTGAATATCCCAGAGGATAAAAATTGTGATGCCATATTAGCTAACATCTGCGAAAACGCTGTATGGATATTGTCAAATACATTTGTTGTCAAACCTTGTAAGTTCAGAAAGTTGGTTGAAGTTTTGTTAAAAAAATTTGATAAGCTGGAATTCGTATCGCTATTAAATTTGCGAGTAGTTTTGGATATTTTGCTTTCTGCTTGATCAAATCCCTTTGGATTAAAAATTGAACTAAGTTCTATAAAAAAATTTCCTGCTGAGGATTCATTCATTTTCCTATCCCTATATTTTGAAGATTCACATCATTTGCTTCTTCATATTTATGCTGATCTGAATTTGGAAATAGCTGATTAAATAAAATATTTGCTTTTGTCTTATTTACTTCGACTGCTTGTTTATAAGCCCAAATTAGCCAGTTTAACGGACGATCTATGACATATTCCATAGAATAACCGTAGGTAGATGCGATAAAACAGATGGCGTTAGAAAGAGCATCTATATATTCAACTTTTCTAACGCCGTCTTGAAATTTATAAATATTTCCTTAAAATCGTTGACCTCTGTAATAGCTTTTATCAGAGTACTGATTTCTTGTAGCGAAATTTCACTAGAAATTTCGCAATCTGTTTTGTCGGATATTTGCCAATTAAGAAGAATGGATATTATCTTACCGGCTTTTTCATCACCTGCAATGTTCAAAATTTGCATCAAAGTTTGAGCATCGGAAATATTTTTTTCATCAAAATATTTTTTGATTTCTTGATTGATACTTCCTAAAATTTCGCCAAGCGAAATTGTTTGTTTCAAACTTAAAGGTTTGATTGTGATTGTTTTATCAAAAATGATAATATTTATTTTTTTCGGGGATAATATGTCTATCATTTCTTCTCCTATTGTTTACGCTTCTGTGACTTCTGCGAATCTTTGTCCTTGAGTTTTTGATGTATCAATCAACACTTCAAACTCGATATCAAACAAAGTTTCGCTATCTTTTTTATAAGAATGTGTGCTTGCTGGATTAATCTTACATTTATGAAAAGTATATTTTCTTGATGTACTTCCGATGCCGTTTACATTCAAATAGATAGTTCGATAATTGTCTGCTTGTCTATCGCCAAAATCTAAAGTTGAACTGGATACATCAGTCGTTTTGTATCCTAATGCAGTTGCTAGATTTTCCAAAGTTGCTTCTGCTAAAGTTGTTTTTACTTTGAGAGTTTCATCGGTTGTTATTTTATCGATTGAACCAATTGCTTGATCGATTTTTACATCGTGAAATGCTTCTTCATATTCGATATGTACTCCACCTTTTATGAGTCCGACATCGACGGCAGTTGTTTCGTTATCTCCGTAATTGCCGATTTTCATTGTGTTTGTAGATTGTAAACCTACGACTATGTTAGTTGTAAGTGCCATAAATTTTTATTCTCCTTAATTATTGTTTTCGGAATTTGACTAAAAAAGTCAAACTGCGATTAAAATTGTGAAGTTCATCTGAAAAATCTGAACCGCCGATTTTTTTGCTGTAATAAATCTGATAGTTTGTTGAACTTATTTCTGCGATTTCTTTTAGATCTAAAAAAGTTGTAACTTGATCTGTTATGTCGACAATTGTTTCAAAATCACTTGCCGTAATAATTAAAGTTACAAGTTCTTCAGATATCACTTCATCGTTAGTTCCCCCCGGATTTGCAGAGCGATACACTATAAAAGGAGCGTCTGCATTTTCTTTTGCTATTTGGGGATATATCTTGCTGTCTGAACCACTTGATTCAAGCAGAGTATCGAGGGAGGAATCTGCTATCAAATGTTCGTAAATATCTTCTAAAATCATAATTTTTTATCCTTTTATATTTCTGATTTTTTCTGCCAAAATTTTTGCATATTTTGACAATGCTGGTGTTAAGAATGGGCGAGCTTTCATCTTGTTTGTGCCATATTCCAAAAATTTTGCATATGGTGCTTTACCTTGTAAATCGCCCATTTTAATTTCTATCTTGTTTTCTGATACTTCTATTTCACTTTCTATGCTGTTTTGCAAATTTCCGCCATTTGGTAATGTTTGTTTTATTTCTTGTTTCATGTCTGCGGAAATTTGCTGTGATATTATGATTTGTTTGTGTAAAATATTTTTTTTTATTTGTTCTAGTTTTTTTCTAAAACCAGATGTATCTTGAATTTTTTGTTTGATAGTAATCATACTTTTACTCATACTTTGCTAGATATAAACAAAGATATTTTTCACTAGAACCCATATCACTTACGCCATAAATTTTATATGGTATATCGTCGATTAAAACTCTATGAGTTAAACAATCAATTGTTTTATATTCCATATAAAGCATATGCGTAGATTTTTGATATAAAGAACTATTTGTTTTCGAATTTATGAAATTTTTATCTACTATTCGACATTCAACATCTGTGTGTAATGAAGCCCAAGTTGCGACCATTTCACCGGTTTGAGCATTTTGGGTTTCTGTTTTTTCTTCTATATCGCAGGTTGAGTTTAATAATGCTTGAAAGCTCATACTACTACCTTCTTATAAACATCTAACAATGCTTTGGCTGATGTTGGCATTGGATCGTTCGCTTCAAAATAAGAGATACTATAATCACCTAGATTTTCGGATTTTGTATTACCTTGTTGTTTTCTATAAACATTTTCTATCCACTGCCAAAGTGCAAGTTGGATATCTTTTGGAACACTAGCTGTATCAGCACAAATTCCGGCATTATAGGTTACCTTAAGTTCACCGTAAAATTTGTATCCATCATCTCTTGTTAATATACCTGCTTCGTTATCAATGTTGAGCGAGTCAGTATCAATGGGATCGTCATTATCATCATCAGTTTGAGATATTTCAATTACAGAATTTACTGGATAAAAATTTAATTGCAAGCTTTTTACTCCGACATTACAATCATAAATTTCGCTCGTTATATCTGTGTTGATAACAAAACGTCCTAAATACTTTTCTATTGCATTAGATAATGCGTCGATTAAAGATTGTAAGAGAACATCATCGGTGGTGTCTGATATTTTTAAATAACTTTTTAAATTGGTCAAACTTGTAAGTTGTGACATTTTTTTACCTCGTGTTGCGGATTTGCCTCACGTGAGGCAAATCCGCTAAATAAAACTAAACTATTATTTAAAGAATAAATAGCTGAATGCAGCACCGTGGCTTACATCGATTGATAATGCTTGTGTGAATCTGATCCAAGTTTGGTCAAGCATAAATGCACTGTCACCTGAAGAGTTAGATGCATCTTGTGATACTTTCACTACGAGTTCTTGTCTTGGTGATAACAACATATATTTGTTGAATCTACCGAAGATAGCACATGTTAAATCTCCACCTGTGTGAGTATCTTCGTCGACCATTACGCTTGGGATTTTGCTACTGATTACATAAGGAACATTCCATATTTTTGCTGGACTATTGCCCGATGGTGGTTGCCATATGTAGTTGCTGTTAGAATCTTTAAGTTTCATCAATTTACTTAATCCGTCTCTGGAAAGTACTACGCATGCGTCTTTAGCATAAGTTTCGTCTAAAGCGAATAGTAAGCTTGCGATATCGTCAAAAGTTACGCTTGCTCCAGCCATTGAAACTTCCGTTGCACCAGTTGTATTTAGAACGCCGTCAAATGGATCGCCTAATGTGGTTACATCACCGATTAGAGCTACTCTTTCAATTTCAAGAGCCATAGCTTCTGCTACGATTTCTGATAAGAAATGAGTCAAGTTGATAGCACTATCTCTGATAAGTTCGTCGGTACATTTTACGACAGTTGCTAAAACTTTTGCTACTTGTTCGATTTGTCCGAAAGTTGGGTTTGATACAGTTCTTGCTGTACTTTCAGCTGCCCATGCTACGGTCAAGTTTGTTAGCTGTTTTGGAATTTGTCGTTTCCATGCTGACATTGGAATTACATTTGATATTTGGAATATCGGGGATACTTCGTTCATCAAATTGATTACTTCATTAGAAAATTCTGTTGGTACTAAATATCCTCCGCCTACTGATGCTGTTTCGCCTTCTTCTAGTACAGCTTTGCTGTCGATTGCGAAAGCGTGTCTATCTTTTGCTGCGAGCAGAAAGTTTTTCATATTACCGAATTTTCGACCATATTCTGAAGTCCAAGCTTTTTCTGCTGTGTTTTTACCAGATTTTCTAAAAGCTGCGAATCTTTCTAAAACGTCGTCTTGAGTTTGAGGTAGTACTGCTTTTCTTTCTGTTGGGTGAGTTGTTTCAATGATACTTTCTATCATTTTTTCTGCTTTTTCAGATGTGATACAACTATCGATTTTATCTTCTAGTGTACTTGCCGTTCTTCTTCGTCGCTTCTATCTCGTCCTTCAGACGGAGCACGTTGGCGGGGTCGAGGAACGGGTCATTCGTCTCGTGTCGCCATGCGATCAGTCGTCGCTTCAACGAGTTGAGCGTCTCCGCATGGGCGGGGTCGGTCGCGAGGTTGCGGAACTCGTACGGGTCGTTTCGGAGGTCGTAGAGTTCGAATTCCGGCGGGCAGCGCA
>CAYPLD010000045.1:0-8190 GCA_964411485.1 uncultured Elusimicrobiaceae bacterium
AATTCGGAAAAATATTTAGAAAAATGTTTACGAAGTTGTGCTGATCAAACAATAAAAGACATAGAAATAATAGCAATCGACGATGGAAGCATCGATTCTTCGCCAAAAATATTAAAAGAATATTCACTCAAACATAAAAACTTCAAAATAATAACACAAAAAAATCAAGGTCCGAGCATAGCCAGACAAACAGGTATCAAAAAAGCTAGTGGTGAATTTATTTCTTTTGTTGATAGCGACGATTTTATAGCCAATAATTTTTGCGAAGTTATGTATAACTTTGCAACGCAAAACCATTGTGAAATTGTGTTAGGTTTATATAAGGGATATAAAAATAATAAACTTTGTCCCAATCATATTCCACAATTTATGACAAAAGAAAAAGATATTTTTATCGCCGAACAAAACAAAGATATTGTAAATCATAGTTGTATAACAAATACCATTATAAGAAAAGATTTGCTTAACAATATTATTTTTCCTCATTCAAAACTGGGCGAGGATTATGCAATATTTTCACAATGTGCAATGCAGGCAAAAAGAGTGGGTTATACAAAGGATACTTATTATGCTGTCGTCTATAAAAGAAGCTCTTTATGTGTAGATCATTTTAATGAATACAGCTTATATTTCTTTCAAAACTTATTGGCTATAGAAACTTTTTTATCAAAAAATCCAACATTAGCGAAAGTGTTCAAAGATAATTTTGAAGCCAAACGTCTCCGCTTTCTTTTAAGAATGTTAGGCACTATAAAAAAAGAACCATACAAAAGAATATTTTTTGATGAATTCAGAAAACAGCTTAAAAATTTTGATAAAAAATATATCGAAAAATTGAGTTTTAGAAAAAAATATCTTTTATGGCTGATAGAAAAAGGATATTACAATACTTACAAAATACTAGCAGATTTTTATAAACCAGTAAAAGATGTGATAAATAAAATAAAAAGTAAAGTAAAACAAATATGAAAAAAATCGGCACTGAAAAACGTCCTCATATAGGGATTTTTGGACGCATAAACACAGGTAAAAGTTCATTAATAAATGTTCTGGCTAGACAGGATATTTCAATCGTCGCAAAACAACGTGGTACGACGACAGATCCTGTAAAAAAAGTCGCAGAACTCACTGGTTTTGGACCTTGCGTCTTGATAGATACAGCTGGCATTGATGATGTTTCATCGCTTGGCAAAAAAAGAATCCAAAAAACTAAAAACATTATTAATCAAATAGATATTGCCATACTTTTAATAACAAACAATTTTTTTGATATTTTTGAACAAAAACTTATAGAAAATTTTAATAAAAAAAGTATTCCCTATTTTATAGTTCATAATAAAAGTGATATTTCTAAATTAAAAAAATCACTAAAATCCAAATTGCAGAATAATGTTATTGATTTTTCTTGTAAACAAAAAAATATCAAAAAAATTGTCGATTTATTAAACAAAAATATAACGCATAGTTATAAAAGTGATGGTTTATTAGATGGACTTGTGAAAAAAGATGATATCGTAATGTTAATAATGCCAATAGATAGTGAAGCACCTGAAGGTCGCATAATTTTACCTCAACAAAAAGTTTTAAGAGACGCTTTGGATAAAAATGCCACGTCGATAGTTTTGCAACATACTGAAATAAAAAAATTTATTGCCAAAAGCAAACTAAAACCTAAATTAGCTGTAACTGATAGTCAAATGTTTGAATATGTCGATAAAATTTTACCTAAAGATATTCCGTTGACAGGTTTTAGTTTGCTTTTGGCACACAAAAAAAGACATTTTGCAGAATACATTAAAGGCACAAAAAAAATCGACACATTAAAAAGTGGCGATAGAGTTCTGATATTAGAAAGTTGCACTCACAATGTTATAACTTGCGAGGATATTGGCAGAAACAAAATTCCAAGAATGTTGAGAGCAAAAACAAATAAAAAATTAAATTTTGATATTGTTTGCGGATTAGATCCACTTCCTAAAAATCTAAAGAAGTACAAACTAGTAATACAATGTGGTGGTTGTGTAGCGACTAAAAAGCAATTGGAAAATAGATTACAGGATTGTGTTGAAGCTGGCATTGAAATTTCAAATTACGGCATGGTAATTGCCTACTGCACGAATGTTTTCAAACGAATAACATCACCTTTTAACTAGTCTTATTAGCAAAGCCCAGTTTACGTCTTAACCATTCTTGTAAATCATCAAGTAATGAATACATAACAGGTGTCATAAGCAATGTAATAAGCAACGCCAACGCCTGACCACCAATAATCGCAATAGCCATACTTCGTCGAATACCGCTACCTACACCCGTGCCAACAGCAGTCGGTATCATACTCGCTATTAAAGTCAATGTCGTCATTAAAATTGGTCGTAATCGAGTCCTATTTGCTTGTAAAATCGCCGATAATCGTTCTTGTCCTCTGGCACGAAGTGTATTGGTATAATCCACCTGTAAAATCGCATTTTTACAGACTATCCCTACCAGAATAAACACACCCAGTATACTAAACAGGTTCAGATTTTGTCTGAAAATTATCAGCGATACAAACGCTAGCGGAATCGTAAGCGGTATCGCAGTCATAATTGAGATTGGATATGTGAAACTTTCAAACTGGCTCGCTAGAATTATGTAAATCAAAATACTTGATAATAAAAATGCGATAAAGAAGTTCTTTAACATTTTAACCATCTCTTCTGCCTGCCCGACGGTTTTACCTTCATACTCTGCTGACGGCTTTAATTTCGCAAATGCTTGTTCGAAATATTTCAATGCTCGTCCTTTATCTATTCCTTCCAAGTTTGCCGAAATTGTGATTTGTCGTTGTCTATCTTTTCTGTCAATATTTGTCGGACCTGCCCCTTCGATTATCATTGCGACACTATCTAATCGGACGACCATATCTTCGCCATCATCATCTTTACCCAACACAGATATCGCCGATATACCCTCTTTACTAATTCTAAATTCTTCTTTAGCCCTAATCCGTACTTGATACAATTCTGAACCTTCTTTATATTTCGTGATATCCTCTTCACCACCAACGAGCATTCTCAAATCTTGTGATAAAGTCTGTACCGATACACCCAAATCTTTGGCCTTGTTTCTATCAATAATCACATTATATTCTGGTTTAGCATCGGAGAAAGAAATGTCGACATCTTCAAACCCTTTGACTTGTCGAACTTCATCAGCGATTGTTGTCGCATAATAATGTAATTTTTCCATATCCGGTCCTGTGACAATATATTCCAATGAACCAACATCACCACCACCGACATCAGCAACGACACTAACTTTTGTAGTTAAATTTTTATATCTAGCGAGCATCTTTCTCGTGTTTGCGACATTCTCAAAGACCGTGACTTTTCTATCATCTAAATCTTCCATCTCGACCGTCATATACCCTTCGTTTGAAGTTGCCGCACTACCAAAGAAATTGTCTGAACTTAATCCAATAGCTGTGATAACATCCTCTACTGCCGGTAATGTTTTCACATCTTTTTCTATATTGCCAAAAATTTTACTCATATCATCAAGTGTTGTGCCTTCGGGTGCTTTTGCCGTTATTTGAAATCTACCTGTATCGTCAACTGGTAAGAAATCTATCCCCATAAAGAATTTCGCACCAAACATACAACTTAAAATCAATGCAATCGAAAATACTGCCATCAATAGTCGATGACCCAATGCCCATTTTAGTATCCCAATATAAAAATCAGATATTTTGCCGTGAGTTTTATTACCAATTTGCTGGACTTTATTTTCTCTAGTATTTAATTTCAAAAATCTTGAACATAACATCGGCGTGAAAGTTAAAGCAACGATAGCACTAATCCCAACAGCAAATGCGATTGTCAAACCATAACTCCTCACAAACCGACCAACAATGCCTTCCATATACGCCAAAGGCACAAAGATAACAAGTAATGCTAATGTTGTTGCGACAATCGCAAATCCTATTTCTTTTGCTCCATCATATGCCGCCTGCATTGCGGTTTTGCCGTATTCTTTCATATGTCGATAAATGTTTTCGAGCATAACTATGGCATCGTCGACCACCAGACCTATGGCGACGGTCAAACCGAGCAATGTCATATTGTTTATGGTGAAATTTGATGCATTCATAAATGTAAATGCACCGATAATAGATATCGGAATAGCAAATGCCGCGATAATGGTTGTACCAAAGTTTCCTAAAAAGAAAAATATTGTTAAGGAAGCTAAAATCGCACC
Organism: uncultured Elusimicrobiaceae bacterium; assembly: GCA_964411485.1. Lineage (GTDB taxonomy): Bacteria > Elusimicrobiota > Elusimicrobia > Elusimicrobiales > Elusimicrobiaceae > Pseudelusimicrobium. Next base: position 4,237 of record CAYPLD010000045.1, read on the forward strand.
AAGTATTAAGTGTTCTTGGACGGTATGTATCGAACTTTTTATGTATTCTGATTTATCTGATAATAATTTTATCTCAACATTTTCTGGCAATACTCCGTTAATTTTTTTGAGCCGTTTTTTGATATTCGAAATAACTTCCAAAACATTTGCACCACTTTGTTTTCTTATTTCCAAAGCAACACTTCTTTTGCCGTTAATATAAGATATTGATCTTTCCTGTTCCCCACTATCTATCACTTCTGCAACATCAGAAATTCTTAGAGCTACTCCGCCTTTATTGGAAACTATGATATCACCAAAATCTTGTACTTCAGCGATTCTACCTAAAACTCTTAAACCATATTCTTTGTTTTGATTTTCTACTCGACCACCCGGCATCTCTAAATTTTCTTGTATCAAGGCCATACGAACATCATCTACGCTCAAATCTCTCGCCGATAATTTTAATGGATTAACCTCTACAATTATTTCCCGTTCTCTTCCGCCGATGACATCAATCGTACCAACACCAGATACATTCTCGATGTTTTCTTTGATTTTCTTTTTGACAAGTTCTGTTAGTTCTATCAAATCCATATCCGAATAAGTTGCGATTGTCAAAACTGGCATTGCACCCATATTAAGTTTTTGGACTATCGGAGATTCTGTCCCGTCAGGCAATTCACCCATTACCATATTGACTTTATCACGAACTTCTTGAGTTGCTACATCGGCATCTTTTTCAAGCTCAAACTCTATCGCAATTGAACTAAACCCTTCAACCGATGTCGAATATAAATTTTTTATCCCGTCTATTGTGTTGATTGATTCTTCAAGCTCTTTCGATATTGATGTTTCTACCTCTTCCGGACTTGCTCCTGCTAATGTCGTTTGGACGGTCACAAATGGGAACTCTACATCAGGATAAGAATCTACACCTAATCGCAGATAAGAAAATAGACCCAAAACAATAAACAACATCATAAACATAAATGTGCCAACAGGTCGGTTTATGAATATTTTGACAAATTCAAAACTCATTTCCTGACGTTTCATTTCGGTTTGTTGTTTATTGTTTTGGGTATTATTATTTTCTGCCATAAATTTATTTCTCTATTATTTCTAAAATATCGCCTTGTTCTATTCCAAAATCTAATATCACAACTTTGTCTGTATAGGATAATCCAGATAATATTTCTACCAACATATCTGTTTCAAAACCTGTTTCTATATATCTCTTTTCTGCTTTGTTTTCCTCGTTGACAATAAAAACATATTTACCATTATCATCAGTTTTGATTGCACGAGTTGGGACACTTGGTTTATCAAAAACACCAGCTAATACAATTTCTACATTAGCAAACATTCCGTGTTTTATCATTTCATCTTCGTTGTTGATTGCTATTTCCACATCGACTGTTCTTTTACTATGATCCACAACTGGTTTTACTAAAGTTATCGTGCCTGTAAAAACTTTATCTGGATAAGCATCAATTCTTGCATACGCATTATTACCCACTTTCAAATCAGGATAATAAACTTGAGGTGCTTTAACTTTAGCCCTAATACTACTTAGACTAACTATCAATGCTATTGGAGTGTCCTTCCCAACCCTATCCCCAATATCTGGATAAATATCACCAACAATACCAGATGTTGTAGCTTGAACTTTTAATAGTTCATGGGTCACACCTATCTCATCTCTTTCTATCAATGCTACCGTATCTTTCTTTTTGACTTCATCACCCTCTTTCTTAACCGTCTTATAATATTTACCAGTCGTTCTCGGATATAAAATAACATCTCTATTAGCATCTAAATTCGCAGAAAGTATGACCGTCTTTAATACATCGCGATTTTGGGGATTTTCTATCTCCACCTGTGTTGGCGGCATCTTGAATTTCTGAACCTTTTTCATAAAATTCTTTCCGACGAAAAATAAAATCCCCAAAATCGCTATAAAAACGATTACTTTCTTTTTGTTTACATTTTTAATGTTCATATTAAGCTCCTGATATTAAATTTTCCCTAATATCTGTGTACCAGTTAGATACTCCAAATTGGATATTACATCAAATTGTTCGTATATGGACTCCAGATATAGAAGTTGTGCTTTATTGAAATCACTATTTGCTTCTGTGACATCTATTTGAGTTGCAAGTCCTGATTTATATTGTTCGGCAACACCATCTAGATTTATTTTTGCCTGCACTCTACTATTACCACTTGCGTCCATTTTTAATCTTGCTTCGGTCAATTTCACATATGCTTCTTTTACCCGTATTTTGACTCTTCTTAACTTCGCTATGTACTGATTAAAAGCCATATCTCTTGCCAATTCTCGCTGATCTACTAAAGAACCTATCCGACCACCCTGAAACAATGGCATATTGAAAGTCAAACCAGCCGATGTGCTCCATGCGGATTCATCACTTGTATCAAATAAAACTCCACCTTCACCTTGTCCAAGAAAAGTTCTATCTGCCACTAATTTTACTTCCGGCCAACGAGCTCCTTTTTCAAATTTTATTTGCTTATCTGCAATTTCAAAATTCAATTTTGAAACTGTAATTTCAGGACGATTTTTCATCGCTAAATCATAAAGCAAGTCTAATTCTGGAACCATCGGAGTTGTCAAATCTTTTTCGCTCCAGACAAGCTCTAAATCATAATCAGGATCTAGATTCAAAGTATCCTTCAAGTACAAATAACTGATTTCATAATTAGCTAATGTTCTTATCACGGCTGGTTTTGCATTCGAAGTACGAACTTCTTGTCGCAATAAATCCAAATTACTTGAAACACCTGCATCGTATCTATCCTGCTCTAATGCTAATCGTCTTTCTTCTATTCCTAAATTTTGTTTTTCAATTTCATAGATTTTTTTGAAAACAATTATTCGATAACAAATTTCATAGATTGTTCTTCTTATCAAATTTTTTGTTTCAATCGCATTAAATAACGCACTCACCGATTGCTTTTTAGCAATATCTATTCCGCTCTTAACTCTACCACCAGAAAATACTATCTGTTCTAAATCAAAACTCACTCTATAATCGTTGTCAGCACCAATTGTGACCTTGCTCCCGTTTATAAAAAACGATGGCTTGTCGATATTTCTGTTATAACTTGCATTCAAATCTAACTGCGGATAAGCATATGAATAATATTCTTTTATTTGTTTGTCCATTTTTGCTTTTGCCAAAAAAGCATTGATTAAATCTATGTTGTTTTCGTAAGCCAATTCAACAGCTTGCTCAATTGTTATTTTGTTTGGGAATACATTTTTGGAAGTGTCTGCCATCTCTCTTGCGTAATTGTTGCTAGCAAAAAAAATGATGCACATATAAACTAAAAAATTAAACAATTTTTTATATCGTTTGGACATTTCCCCACCTAATGACATTATATCGCTTGCGTGAGATTATATTTTATATTATTTTATACGGATTTGTGGAGCGTTTTTTTCTATATCAAAAATTGTGGTCTTTATTTGGTAGGACTTTTCTATATTATCCTCTGTGATAACATCTTTTGGTGAGCCGAGAGCGGTTATTTTTCCTTGTTTGAGCATCGCAATATTTGAGCAATATCTTGAAAGCAAATTAATGTCATGCGAAACAACTAGACAAGTAATTTTTTGTTTTTCTGATAAAGTTTTTAATATTTTGAAAATTTCTACCTGATTTTTTATATCCAAATGTGAAGTTGGTTCATCTAATAATAAAATTTTCGAACCTTTGCAAAGTGCTTGTGCAATAAAAACTTTTTGTTTTTCACCACTTGATAAATTATTCACAACTCGATTTTTTAAGCTAGAAATTTTCAAAATATTAAAAATTTTATCTACAAGTTGAAAATCTTTTTTTGTGTAGTTTTGATAAATTTTCAGATGCGGATTTCGACCCATCAAAACAATTTGATATGCGGTAAAATCATAAGGCAAATAAATTTCAGCTGGTAGATAAGAAATTT
>CAYPLD010000046.1:0-7989 GCA_964411485.1 uncultured Elusimicrobiaceae bacterium
GAAATCAGTTTTGAGTTCTTTTATGAATAAATCTTTTATTACATCGTATCCGTTTAGTGTGAGTTCTTTGACAGCTTTTTCATTCGATAATCCAGCACCTGCTAATTGTATATCTTTGATAAGAGTTCTGATATCAGGATTTTCTTCGTAGATTATTCCACCTTGAGCGAGGTTGCTATTGGTGTTTTCTAAATCGGCATTTGCACTTAAAATAATACATTTTAAGCCCTTCTTCGCCATTTTATAAGCATAAACATTTGACGCAAGACCATTCCCTATTATAAGACAGTCTGTTTGTAATGTCTTCATACTTTTATTTTATCATATTAGAAGGGGAAATCTTGTCTAACGACTGTAAATCCTTTAAGGGTTTCTTTTTGTATTGCTTTTTTTGTTTCTGATTCTTTTGTTTCTAAATCATCTATATAAAGTGAGATATCTCTGTTTTTAATTGCAAATAAACTAGTTTGTTTATTTGCAATTTTTCTTACATCTTCAGAATATTCCTTGAGTCTTTTTTTAGCTCTTTGTTTAGTCTTATAATTGATTTCAGATCCATTCTCGACAAGAGTTTCAAAGACTAGAGGATTAGAATAATAAACTGCCCAGTCTATCGCATAATAACCGTTTGATGTTTGTATCGTGCTATCAAAACTTGAGTGTTTTGCTATATACAAAGCAATAGCAGTATTATACTCTTCTAAAGCTTTTTGGATTAGAGGTATACCATATTCATCTACTTGGTTAACATTTGCACCTGCCAATGCTAGTTGAACGAAATCGATGAAATCATTGCGAGTAAAAGCTTCAACTAATTTTTTGTCTAAATCTATATTACTTTTTCTATATGGGTTGATAGTGTCGAAAATCTCATTTAATGTTTTCGTAAATAAGTTTTTGAAATATTTTTGGGTTTGGTTTGGATATCTCATATTTGCGCTAGAAACTTCATAAAGCATATCTGAAATATAGTTCAAATATATTTTTCCATATTTATCTTTTTCTAGTAATGAAATTTCTTGGTTTTCAAAAATATTTAGATCAAACAAAACCTCTTTTTCTGTTGTAGCTATAATACTACTATCTGGGTTGTCAGTTAATTTATCTAAAACAAAAATATTTTTTTGTGTTGGCTCGAGTTTGTAAATTGCAGGTTGTCCGTTTTCATCTTTATATTGACTCAACGGTAAAAGATTTATACCACAGCTTTGACACTGGTAATCATATTTCTCCAAAAGATAAATTATATATTCCAAAATGTTGTATTTTTTATCATCTATTTCTATGGTTATATTCTCATCACTATTTTCATAAATACCAATATTTTCGATTAAATGAGTTATGAGGTTTTTACCATCTTTATCTGGCTGAGAAAGGTAATCACATAATAACCAGTTATAACCATAAAATTCTATAGTTTCTATAATTGATTCTATCAAATAAGGATCGTGAGATTTAATCGCATTAGCTATTGGGTTCACGCTCCAGTCAAGTAGAGGAACTCCCATCCCTGCAAGGTAGTGGATAAGAGAAATTATTTTGTCTTGATCAGGATCGTTAATATTTATTTCTGAAAAAAGGTAATTTACAAAATCAGCACCATCATCTGTTTTTAGAAAAATATTAGCATTTTGTTCTTCTGTTAAAAATTTCAACATTTCTAAACTTTGAACATAAAATAATTTTGGTATTCCATCAGATGTTTTATCGTTGACACTCACACCCTCTAAACTGTTAAGATACTCAACGGCTGGGATATTATCTTTCTCTATTGCGAAAGTTAATATATCTGTTTTTATGTCATAATATATAGCTTCTTTGTTCACATCTAATTTGACAAATTTTTTATTTGAGAATTTATCTGTTATTTCAAAACCTTCAGCTAAAAATTTTAAGATACTAATGTCTATATCTTCTGGATCTTTTCTTTTAACTTCTTTTTTCTTTTTTTCGTAGTATTTATAAGAATATGGCACCATCTCTTTTATTTCAGCTTTTTCTTTTTCTGCAAGTTTTTGATAATGTCCAGGAAAGTATAGTTTTTTATCACGTTCTATGGGTGATTTTATCACTCCTGATTCTATTGCCAAAAAACCAGGTAAAATATTGATACCTTGTGTTAATGTTGTTCTTGTATTGAGCATAGCACCGTTTTTTATGGCTTGTTTTATTGCAACTGTATCTTTTGAAAATATCGCATTGTTTAATACGTTTTGATTGGATAGAAAATCTTGTGCGTTAACGCAAACTGACCCCAACACTAAACATAGTGTTAGAGTGATTGTTCTTATAACATTTGCGTTCATTTTTCTAATCATATATATATTTTATATGTTAGGACATTTCTTGACTAGGTACTTTAGTACTAGTAGCTAATGGTACTTTAGTACTATATCTCAGATTTGCTAAAGGTAAAATTTTCTACGATAAAATAAATAAAATTTAACATACTTGCGAATTCGCTGGGTTTTATTTCATTTCTGGATTGGATTTGTCTCTAGATACAATTTTTTCAGATATCAATTCAAACTTTTTACTGTCTTTCATATATACGTATGTAGCTATAGTTTCTAGTTGGTCAGAGCCCTCTTTATTTACATATTGAAGACCCCAAGCGTCGTATTGGGTAATTTTTTCTATGGTAAAGTTATGAATCGTTATTACGGAGATTATGTCATCTCTATATTTACCAATATCGAAACTCCAAATTTTAGGATCTGCCGTCATATCTACACTAGAAGCTGTAATGGCAGGTGTCACAAAAGTTGAATAAAAAGTATTTTCATAAACTCCTTTTCCTACAATATGTCCTTCTGTCATTATTGTGTAAAGGTTGTTTTCAAAATTAGGATGTTTAGTATATAAAAAAACTCCTCTGAATAAATATTTATTAGGTCCTTCACCTATCGAATTTTTAAACAATTTATTGATATATTCTTCTGGAAAACTTCTATCCCATTCTGGATTATCTGCAAGTCCACCACCAGTTTTAATTTTATTTATTTTTTTTAATATTTCTGGAGGTACATCTATGTTTTCTGCTACAACTCCTTTTCCTAGTATTTTTAATTCGATAGATTCTTTCTTAGAAAGTTGTTTTGTGGTTTTTTCGATTTTAGATGTTTCGTTTGTTTTTATGAACTTTTCAAAATGTTTTTCCGTTTCTGTAGCATCCATTTCAACAAGATTGTTTTTGTATAGTTTTACATCATCTGCTCCATTAACGTAATAATTCCTATTTAATTCAAACATGCGAATAACTTTATCAGACACATTGTCGATTATTTCTTTTGAAACATCAGGATATGTCATTTCTATTTGTAACAAATGGGTTAGTTCGTGTAATATTGTTTTAGCAATTTTGTTATCACCATTAAGTAAATAATGGGCGTTTATTTCAAGAATTTGATTAACATTTATTATAGCCAAAAATTTATTTTTCGGTTTGTTGACAATATTTATTCTAGGGCTGGAAATGTTATGATATTTAACGAATATTTCAATAATTTTTTCTATTCCTTTCATATATTCTTCAGTGTTTTTTGAGTCTATAAAGGAATGTGTTATAAGTTTCTTTACATCATCATTTTCAAGAATTTCTTTAAATATTTTTTCATTCAAATTTTGTTTGTATGTCGTGTATTTTTTAAATTCCGTGGATTCTACGAAATTTTTAAAATTATTAGCAAGATTGTTTTTTAATTCGGTTATTTGTAGTATCAATTTTTTTCGACCATAAAAGCAATATTTTAGCATTGCTTCTAACTCGTTTATTTTTTTAACCATGTTAATTGAGTTAGCTACAATGTTTTCTTGTTTTATTGGTTTTTGATTTATAACAAAACCTAAATCTATTTTTTTATCACTATTCGCTACTATTTCTGAGTTTATTTTGCCCACTAATTCTTCAAAATTGATTGTTGGTTCTTTTTTTAATATTGTCTTTGCTTTTTCAAATTTAACAGGATTTGCTGTTAATTTATACAACTCCTTTACGTTCTGATACTCTTCAAATACCTCATCTCCAAATGTATTAGATAATTCCATTACTCTTAAACCAAATGATTCTAAATCAATATTTTTTGCTACTTTTATATTAAGAAGACGTGCATCTTGTATCAATGTTTTTCCCAGCATTTTCTCATTAGACATTTCCCTTAATGCTTTCGTAGATACATTTAAGAGTTCTGACAACTTCTTATATGGCAGTTCTGTTCCTACCTCTTTTAATGCTTTTAACATTAATTTGAGTGCTCCAACTGGAACTGATGGCAATGGTGCAGGTGTACTCATAGATATTTCGATTTTTTTATCTACTAAATTCTCAATAGAATTAGCCCCATAAACGTTGTATGGTACTAGAAGGGCAACAATTAATAGTTTACACACGAATGTCCTCATATGTATATGATATTTAATGCAGTGTTTTAATAATAGGTACTTTAGTACTAGTCGCGTATAGTAAATAAGTACTATATAGAAAACCCCTCGTTCCTTATAAGGAACGAGGGGTAATTTGTTTTCTAAAGTAAAATTGAGATTGCCACGTCGTTCGCTTTGCTCTCTCCTCGCAATGACAAGTAGTCGTCGCAAGTTAAGAAAAAATTTGCACAAAAATCCTCGCAAAAAACATAAAAAAATTTAGTATCATAAATATATGAACAAAAACATAGCTGATAAATCATATAGACTTCTTGAAAGTTTCATACAAATAGATCCGTTTAGGGCGGCAGAAAGCTTGGATAAATTAACTTTATCTGAAGCAGTTTCCTCTTTGCTCAAATTGGAGAGTGAGGACATTATAACTTGCATAAATAATATGCAATATGAAAAAGCATCGCAAGTTTTACAACGTATGCCTGTTAAGAAAGCATCGTTTATTTTATCTAAATTAAACTCGTATCATTCAGCGAAAGTTTTTATGGATTTTTCAAACTCGCTTAAAGCAAGTGTTATAAAAAACTTAACAAAAAAATCCGCAAAAGCGTTGTCCGAAGCATTGGATTATCCCGTCGATAGTGCTGGTAGAATAATGCATTCAGGATACATAACATTTTATATTGGTTCTAATGTTCGAAATGTTATAAAAAAATTAAAAACTATTCCAAAAAAGAAACTTCCGCCATATTGTTATGTTGTTGGAAAAGATCATAAACTTTTAGGAATGATAAAAGTTAGAGATTTATTTTTGTATCCAAAAGATCTAAAAGTTGGATCAATAATGACCGTAAAAGTTCCATCAGTTTCGCCGTTCACTGATAGACAAGAATTGCTCAAAATTTTGAAAATAAAAAAATATCTTGAAGTTCCAATCGTGGATAATTCAAAAATTATGTTAGGTGTTGTAGATACCGAAACTCTTATTGAAACAGCCGAACAAGAAGCGTCTGAAGATATGCAAATTTTGTTTGGTGCGTCCGCTGATGAAAAAATATCCACACCAATAACACACAAAATTAGCAAACGAATTGGCTGGCTTAACATAAATCTTGTAACAGCATTTTTAGCCGTAATTGTCATCGCATTTTTTGAAGGATTAATTTCAGATATCCCCGTATTAGCAGTGTTTTTACCTGTTGTCGCAGGACAAGGGGGGAATGCTGGAATCCAAACTTTGTCGGTTGTCCTTCGTGCGATAATTATGAAAGAAGTTAAGCCAAGGGATGCTTTCAAACTTATCGGAAAAGAAACTATTGTGAGTTTAATCAACGGTGTAATAATAGGTTTGATAAGTGCAACAGTGATTTGGTTCTGGCAAGAAAATATTTATCTTTCGCTCACAATATTTATTGCGATGATTGTGAATATGGTTGCATCATGTTTAGCTGGTGTGATTATCCCACTTTCGATGAAACGATTAGGATTTGATCCTGCACAATCTTCGGGTATATTCATCACGATGATATCTGATGTTATCGGTTTTGCATCGTTCTTAGGTTGTGCTTATTTATTAAGAAACTTCTTATAAAATTATTCCTACTCCCTCTCCCTTTGGGAGAGGGGTGGGGTGAGGGCTATGCTTCTTTGTTTTCTTTTACCTTTATAGGTTATGAAACATAGCCCTCACCTCGCTAATTTTTAAAAAAATTAGTCGTCCTCTCCCAAAGGGAGAGGATAAATTTTATTTTAGAAAAAAAAAGGATACAAAAACTATATGAAAAACATCAATGTTAAAAAGTTATCTGATGATGCAGTTCTTCCACATCGTGCACACACAACAGACGCAGGTGCTGATTTGTTCGCATCCAAAGAAACAATCATAAAAGCAAATTCATCTGAAAAAGTTTCGACCGGTATTGCTATCGAACTTGAAACTGGTTTTGCTGGATTAGTGTGGGGAAAAAGTTCCATTGAAAGTAAAGGTATAAAGATTATGGCAGGTTTGATTGATGCAGATTATCGAGGAGAAGTGCTTGTCTGTATGTATAATCTAACCGATAAAGATTTTATTTTTAAGAAAGGTGATAAGATAGCCCAGCTTGTTATAACTAATGTGGAGTATCCAATTTTTTCGGAAGTGGAAACGATTAACAATACCAAACGTGGTGATGGTGGATTTGGATCAACTGGACATCGTTAAAAAAATAGAATAATTTTTTCCTCTCCCTTTGGGAGAGGGTGTTAAAACAAATGTTGCGTAGACAGATTAAATAAGAACATACATAAAAAAAGGAGCTGAAAATTCAGCTCCTTTTTTTGTCTGTTATCTAATAAGTTGTTATAAAGGACAATTATGTGCTAAATAATCACATGCCGATGCAAATCCTTCTTCGCACTTTATGCATTTAGCGTAGCATTCTCCAGTATATGGTGAACATGTTTCTTGAGGAGTAGAACCTCCACTGCCCCAACTATATAATGAAGTGTTTGTTGGTTTACATCTCGTAAATTTTCCACTTCTTTTTGAAGTAGAAGTTCTGAAGTTTTCAAAATCTACACATTGATTTTTAACTTTATCACACTCATACCAATCTTTTCTATCTCCGTTGCAGGTGTCTACATAATCTTTCCATTCTTTCTTTTCTTGTAAATGTTTTCCAAATGCATTGTTGTTTCCACCTAATCCTCTCTTTTTTTCGTAGCTCACTTCTTTAGAAGATGAATTTACATTATTGTTTGCACAACAACCTACATAATAGTAATAAAGTTTATTGTATTTGTAATTACTCGATTCTTTTTGTTTTGTAGTATAACCTATTACAACTTGTGATTTACCTAGCATACTTTGTTCACAATAAATCATTTGTGATGGATTTGATTCATCTCCAAATCTAATTGCCTTTTTGTGATCATTATTAAATACTGGAATAGTTGTATCGTATTTGCCTTCCAATAATTCTGCAGCTTTTGATTTTATTGAAGATTCATTATGCTGAATATTATTTTGACTTCCTAATAATTCAATAGTATTTTTCTTGCCGCCAACACAATCTTCACCAGCATTAAAAGAACCAGCTCCACCTTCGCCTTCTTCGCCTATGAATTCTGTACCAGATGATGATCCTGATCCTGCTCCACCACCAGATGCACCAGCTCCGGCTCCGGTATTAACCACTCCACCACCACCGAGACCAATACCTCTTCCAAGACCTTTTCCGCCATCTTTAGACACAGACCTTGCTCCGCTTTCGCCATATACATCTTCTTTTCCAGCGTCTGAAGCTTTGTATCCTACTAATGCAAAGACCATCACTGATCCTAACAATAAAGTTAGAATTTTTTTGTTTAATTTCATGTTCTACCCTCCGGATAATTTTATATAATAATATCATGTATTAGGATAGGAAGTCAAGCTAAAATGGGGAGAATAAAGATGAGTCCGAAGATAAATATAATGAAAAGAAAAGTCAAAAAGTTTAAACAAGATAGTAAACCCGGTTTTTTAAGAACATACTTTATGAATGACGAGGAAATAGCAAAAGAGATTTTAGATAATGAATTTGAATTGATAGAACAAAAAGGATATATCCCCGACGGAATAGTAGAAGA
>CAYPLD010000047.1:0-7921 GCA_964411485.1 uncultured Elusimicrobiaceae bacterium
TCGACGAAATCAAACGATTAAATGTCAAAGAAGGCGACGGCGTTTTGATTGAACGAGCTGGCGAAGTTATCCCGAAAATTATAAAAGTTGTGAAAAATTCTAATGGTAAAATTATTGTTCCTCCAACGGCGTGTCCGTCATGTAATGCTGATGTTTATAAAGACGAAAAAGATGTTGCTTATGTTTGCATTAATACGGATTGTCCTGCTCAAATTAAACAAAAAATAATTCATTTTGCGTCCCGTTCAGCGATGGATATTGAAGGGCTTGGCGAAAAAGCTGTGGCACAATTATTAGTAAAAAAATATATCAAAAATTTTGCCGATATTTTTACTTTAACAAAAGAAAATTTATTAAATTTAGAATTATTCAAAGATAAAAAAACTGATAATTTATTGAACGCAATCGAACAAAGTAAACAAAAACCATTTTCAAAACTATTATTTGGCTTGGGGATTAGACATGTCGGCTCAAAAACTGCAAAAACGATTACACAAAAATTTCAAACAATCGAAAATTTGATAAACGCAACACTTGAAGATTTTGAAAACACAAACGATGTCGGACCAATCGTAGCAAAAAGTATTTTTGATTGGCTAAAGGACGAACATTCAAAACAATTGATAGCTCGATTGCAAAAATATGGATTAAATTTTACTGATAATACTGCACCAAAATCCTCGACAAAGATATCAGGTAAAACATTTGTGTTTACAGGTGAGATGCAAACTTTATCACGGGAACAAGCACAACAAAGAGTCGAGGATTTTGGTGCGAAAGCGACAAGCTCTATTTCAAAAAATACTGATTATTTGGTAGCTGGCGAAAATGCTGGCAGTAAATTAGAAAAAGCTAAAAAATTAAATGTGGAAATTTTGACCGAACAAGAATTTTTACAAATGTTGAAAAATTTATAGATTTTTATTTGTCCAAATAATTTTCCAAAATAGTATCTATTTCATTGATTTCTTTGTTCTCGCGTTCTTCTTTTTTATAGTTTTCTATGAAAGGTTTTGTTTCTTCATTATTTCTTATACCATCAAGTCCTCTCCCTATACTTTCTATTGCTTCATATGGTTTTGTATCAAAAACTTCTAACAATACAGGTGGAGATACCAATAATGCAGAAACCCAAACAGATCTTGTGGCGATGGCATAAGTACCCAATTTTTTTGTTGCCATTTCAGCATGTTCTCTTGCGATTATATCAATCATATTTTGTTCTGCAACATTAAATTTTAATCCTAATTCTTTTGTGGTTTCAAGAAACAAATCAAACGTTTCTTTTGACTGATACGGAACTCTATATTGACCCACACGAACAGTTTTGATTTTAGCAATATGTTTCCAATAAGAATTTAAAGCCCTAACTCTCCCAATAAGCCCTTTTTTAGCATTACCTACTTTTCTAACTTTTAATGCTGCTTCTTGATACATATTAAAATTGTCTACAAATGGTTTTCCGTAAGTATATATATGTGCTTCGTTTAACACTTTAGCAACTATCTCTTTACTAGAAGCTAATACTTTCACTGCTTTATTAGACGCCCATTTGTTTTGTCTAGCGGCACGTCTAAATATTTTATTGGTATGCCATATTTTCATAAATTTTGGGTTAATCCATTTTCCTATTTTGAAAGTAAACTTACCAACCGCTCTAAACCCTTTATTAATTCTAATAATACCTACAACAGGGAAAAGAAACCCCTCTGCTATAATATCCTCTACCAAAAAGCCAATACCAAGTTTAGACCAGCATATACGAGATATATCACTATAGTTCCATTCACCTAAAACTTTTTTTAGATTTTCCTTTAATTGTTTTTTCATCAATGCTTGATGTACTGCTAAAGCTTCTGTTGAAAAAACATTAAGTGCTTCTAAAGCATACCAAGCCGTAAGGACATAATGATCAAATGTGTGATGATATTCGCTACTAGAAACATGTTCTTTTCGTGACCAAAGATTTTTCATCTCATTGTCTAGCAATAGATGTTTTTTTGTTTTCTTAAGACCTTGCGTTATAGACATATACTCTTTTATCAAACTCTTTGTTTCTGAGTGGCTAGCATTTTTTACAAACGTCATTACCAAATACTTCAATGTGTAATGTTTAAGACCATTTTCTGAATATTGCATAGCATCATCTTCACCAAACAAGCCCGCTCCAGCTACTTGATTCTCACCTGGCTTTTTTTCCCAAATATGTCCAAAAATAAACCAGTCCACCTTAGTTAGAACTTTATCCAAACTCCAAACCAAAAAGAAATATGCTTGACGCTGATTAGTTGTATAATCAATATTGGAAAAACCAAGCTCTTGAAGTATGCTTTGATCTTTTTCATATCGTAAATTGTCATATTCGGATATTAAACTTTTAACTTTAGTAGCTACTCTTCTTTGTCTTTCACTATTAAGTCCTACATCTTTATCCTCACGAAACTCTGCAAGCATTAACGCTTGTACGGCTTCTAATCTTGAAGTTAATGTTCCAAATTCTAAAATATCAAACATTACGTCTATAACACTATCGATACCTTCCGCCACTGGATTAGACAAAAGTGAAGACATATAAAAAACATGTTGAGTTGTTTTTTCAGGATCCGGATACCCAAAATTATTTTGATCAAATTTGTAAGACAATATACTTAAAATATAATCAACTTCAATAGCACTAAATTTGTTTGTTGCTAAAATCTTTGCTATCCTGTTTTGATTTACATATTTAAACTCACCTCTTAAATGTTTTACTACAAGTGCATATTCAAGTTCTCTATTGTTTGAGGTTTTTTCTATTGCTTTGGTTAGCCATTCATGTGATTTGTCATAATCCTTATCAATCTCATCTAAATGAGACCTTATGTAAATGTCATTACTCATTGATAGATTATCAGAATTTTCCACAGCGTATTTAATCGGGTTATGACGATACGTACTTTCTGATACTGCTGGTTCGTATTGATATTCGGGTAATTTAAAAGTTTCTATTTCTATGGTTATGTCTTCAAGTGGATCTTGTTTTTTTGTTTGTTCGGATACAAAAGTATCTATACTATTTTTCAGCTTTTTATCCATCACATAACCCATATCTTGAGCGGAGATGTTTGCAACAAACATCCCTACACTCAAAGACACTGCCAAAATTTTTCTCATCATAATAATGCTCATATACATATATGATATTAACCTCAGTGATTTCGCACAAGGTAATTTAGTACTATATAGTACTGGTACTTTAGTACTATATACAGATGGAGGTAAAAACATGAAAAAACTACTAATAGCTCTACTAGTTCTGCCAATTTTGTTCGCTTGTGCAACAAAAGTGGAGAGAATGGACCCTGACAAAACTAAAGATTTAAGCGGGAAATGGAACGATACCGATTCACGACTCGTAGCTGAAGAAATGATACAAGATTGTCTATCTCGCCCATGGTACGATGAAGCCAACAGAAAATTAGGTAAACATCCAACCATAATCGTGGGACAAGTTAAAAACAAAACTATGGAACACATCAACACAGATACTTTTGTAGAAGAAATTCAACGCTCCATAATAAACTCTGGTAAAGCAAAGTTTGTCGCCAGCCCAGATGAACGAGGCGATGTCAGAACCGAACGATTAGAACAAGATGAATATGCTTCCGAAGAAACCATAAAACAATTTGGAAAAGAAATCGGTGCAGATTATATGATGATGGGTGTTTTGAGTTCAATAATAGATCAAGAAAAAAGAAAACAAGTTGTTTTTTATCAAACAAACTTGAAGCTTGTTGACATCGAAACAAACCAAATAGTTTGGAATGGCGAGAAAAAAATCAAAAAGTATGTGGTTAGAAGAAAACGCGTACTGTAAATCTTACAAATGAAAACAACGGCTCGGTTTATTGCGATAATAATTTGTTCGCTGTGTTTATACGCATGCGGTGGGCCGTCGATAGCTTATAAAAAAAATGTCAATTCTCTGCTTGTCGTAGAAAATTTTAATACAGCAGAAAAAAAGATTCAAAAGAACAGAGGTAAATACGGTAAAAACGCTATATTGCTTTATTATTTGGATCTTGCTTTAGTCCAACAACATGCACAAAAATATTACGATAGTGACAGAAATTTCACCAAAGCACAAAGCATAGCAGAAGATTTAATAAATACATCTATTACCGAAGGTGTAAGCTCGCTTTTATTGAACGATTATACGATTCCATATCAAGGTGAAGATTATGAAATTGCTCTAACTTTCTATTTCAGAGCAATGAATTTTCTTATGCGAAATGATCTTGAGGAAGCATTGGTCGAAGCCAGAAAAGCAGTTTTCTATTTGGACTATGTAAGAGAACATTCTAAAGATAATTTCGACGAACCATTCGTTCAATATTTTTCCAGTTTGTTGTTTGAAGATGAAGGCAATTTAGATAGTGCTAGAATCGCAAGACAAAATGCGAAAAATGCGTATAGTAGACAAAAATATCCGAAAAATCTTACCAAAACTAACGTGCCAGAAAATATCGATGAACTAGGCGAAGTGATATTTTTTCATTATAATGGTTTATCGGCGATGAAAATGTCTAAATCATCGCAAATACTATGGATAAATGCAGTACCAATAGCAGTAAATCAAGGAAAACTAGACACAAAAACTGATGCTTATAATCGTGCTTTAGTATCAGGTTTGTATCCCAAATCAATAGTGATATCGCTTCCGTTTTACAAAAGCGTACCATATAAAATTAAAAAATCTGAACTGGTAGTTGATGAGAAAATTTATCCGACAAAACAAGTCGATAATATCAGTAAAACAGCGATTTCAGAATTTGAGAAAAAAGAGAGTGCGATTTTTGCAAAAACCATTACGCGAATAGTTTTGAAATATGTGATGGCGGTGCAGGCAGAAAAAATTATTGAGGCGTCCACAGGTGATGAAACATGGGGCGATATAGCAAAAATATCGACACTAATGCTAGGTGCGGCAACGGAACGTGCGGATACTAGACATTGGTCTACATTGCCAGCAGAGATTCGTCAGAGCAATGTGTTTTTGGAATCGGGAAAACACGATATAAAAGTATTGTTTAAGGACGCTAATAATAATATAATAAAAGAGCACACTTTCAAGAATGTCCGGGTGAAAAAGGGACATAGAACCTATCTTCACCATCGGACAGCAAAATAACATAAAGAGGTAATAATATGAAAATAAAAAAACTAATAGCTTTGATAATAGCTTCTGTTTTTATCGTAGGTTGTGCTAGTAGCCAGAAAACAGTCAGTCATAAACTAGCAAAATATCCAAAAACTCAATACATAGCAGAATCAGGGACAGACTACTCTGAAACAAAAGCTATGGAACTTGCTGTTTTTGGAATAATAGATCAATTCCCTACTCTGAAAAATTCAGGGTATATAGAAATAGAGAAAAAAATCATGGATTCTATTAGAATAGATGAAACTTGGCTCGATAAAAAAACTGGCGAAACAAATTCAATAGCTATTTTACAGAGAGATCCAATTAAAAATATCTTGAAAAGTGATATAGATGGTTTGATGTTATCGTTAAAAGGATACGAGAGCAGAATCAATAACTCTAAAGATAAATTGGAGAAAGTTAAATATGCGATGAACATTTCAAACTTTGCTAAAAAAGCAAGTTTTATTAATGAACAAATTCGTGTTATAGATTATGAAAATAAAGGATATCGTGAACAAGAAATCGATGATATAAATAGTTTAGTAACTAAAACATTAAACGAACTAAAAGTCGCGGTTGTTTTTAGCACTGAAGAAAATGAAATCATAAAAACAAGTGTCGTAAAAGCATTGAATTCGCTTGGTCTTCAAGCGGATGTTACATTAGAAAATCCCGATATGGAAATAGAAATTTCTATTGAAACCAATACTTTCGATTCTCCAACAATGGGTGGATTGTATTGGGCAGAAAGTGTCACATCAGTATCTATGAAAGATATGGAAACAAAAGGAATTTTTGCAAGATTCACACATAAAGCTAAAGACGGAAGTTTTAGAGAACAGCGTGCTGTTAATAAAAGTTTTACAAACACAGGTGAGGATATTGCAGACAAAATATATAACAGCTTATATCTTTACATAAACGACAGATAGTGGCGAGTCGCCACTGACGTTTTTGCCTTCGGCTTGTGCGTTTTTCCTCTCCCTTTGGGAGAGGACGACTAATCAGAATGATTAGCGAGGTGAGGGTTATGTTTATTTAAGGTGGCAACAAAGCATCAGTAAAACTAGTGTTATGTAGCCACAAAAACAAGGAGAAACAAGGAGAAAAAATGAGAAAAATAGTTTTATTGGCGATGATGTTTGCATTAGCAAACAACATATATTCAGCTGAAAAAAAAGCCCCAACTAAAGATAGTCCGGAAGTTATGTATGCAATTGGATATTTGGTCGGTGGAAATTTGAAAAGTCAATTGATTTTGAAAAACGAAGATGTGGAATTTAAGATGTTTTCACAAGGGATAAGAGATTCGTTATTATCAAAATCAGCACAAGTAGATTTAGAATTATATAAACCACTTGTACGAGCAAGATATATGGAGGATAGGAAAAAAATAATGGAAGCAAGAAAAAAAGAACAAGCAAAATATGTAGAGCAATTAAAAAAATCTGCCAAAAAAAGCGATCAAGCAATTGTATTGGGCGATGACGTAATAATAGAAATATTAGAAGAAGGATCTGGTGAAAAACCAATAAAAACCGATACTGTAAAAGTACATTATGAAGGCAAATTAACAGATGGAACAATTTTTGATAGTTCTAGAAGAAGAAATCAGCCAGCAGAATTTCCTTTAACAAGTGTAATAAAATGTTGGACAGATGCTTTTCAACATTTGAAAAAAGGTTCAAAAGCACGATTAACATGTCCATCTGATACGGCATATGGCGGTGCAGATATGGGTGTTATCCCCCCACACTCTACTTTGATATTTGAAGTAGAACTTTTGGATATCATAAAACCTGTATAAATATATGAGCAAAAAAAGTTATTTTTATGTTTTTATAATATTGCTTTGCGTAGTAGCGATAGCTACTACGCGAGCGGTCAAGACTTATAATAGCTACATCGAAAAACAAAAAGCATATGTCGTTGCCGATAAAGAGTTTATGGTTGGATTACATCACGAAGATGTCGAACAGCCGATTTCTCAAGCACAAGCAAGTATTCCCGAACAATATGATGAAACTGCAATAAATCAACCTGTACCAGATTTGTTAGATAAAAAAATCAACACAAAATTTGGCGATTATTTGCAAGAATTTAAAAATCTTGAGGTTTTGAAAGGTAAAGATTTTAACAACTTGTCTGAACAAGATAAGCTCGAAATGACCCAAGATGAACAATTTCAAAATTTAATAATAAAACACTCAAAAGATCCAGAATTTGTAAAATTTTTACAAGGATTATAAATAGATTAGCTTGACAAAAATTCCACGACGAACTATCATTTATATATAGACCAAAACCCCTGAGGAGAATTTTTATGAGAATAATTTTAACAACATTAGTTTTATTTTTTCTGATTTTAGCTATTTACTTAATATCCAATCCTAATGTTTTCACAAACATATCATCTGGTCAGGTACCCAATAAAACCTATACCGACATTGTGTTAGAAAGAGAAAACATGGATGAGGAATATGTCATATATGAGCCGACCAGCCCGAACAATGAGGTTGAAGATGAAATTGTTACAGGTGATACTATTGCGAACGGTTATAGTATTATTAAAGAAATAGTTTATCTACAAAACGAACGTTTGAAAAACGATCCGGACGATATAGAGTCTGTGGCAAAAGTTTATGATGAGGTTCAAGAGAAATATCATATTCCAGATGAAAAATGGCTAGATTTCATACAGACTTCGTATGATGCTGGCTGGTTTGAACAAGCACG
>CAYPLD010000048.1:0-7699 GCA_964411485.1 uncultured Elusimicrobiaceae bacterium
ATACCCAACCAGCATGTCGACCCATCACTTCTAAAACTATTATTCGACGATGACTTTTCGCAGTATCTCTTAATTTTTCCAGTGCCTCTACTGCTACAGTTGAAGCACTATCAAAACCAAAAGTATAGTCTGTGCCTGATAAATCATTATCCATAGTTTTTGGGACACCAACTATCGGCAACTTAAAATCGTTATATAAATTGTTTGCAACGCCGAGTGTATCTTCACCACCCATTGCAATTAGAGCATGAAGATTCTGCTTTTTGAAAGTTTCTTTTACAGCATCCACACCACCTTCTCTTTTATACGGATTAGTTCTTGAAGAACATAAATAAGTTCCACCTTGAGAGATTATATCCTTGACAACATCACTATTTAATGGGGTTGTATTATTCTCGATAAGACCTTTCCAACCTTCTTCAAATCCGATACATTCATAACCCAATTTTTCTGCCATATAAACACAGCCTCTTATTGCTGGGTTCAAGCCGGGACAATCGCCACCGCCCGTTAAAATTCCTATTTTTTTCTTTGTTGTCATTGTTTTCTCCTCAAAGTATTAGAAGCTAGACTGATAACCAAGTTGAAATATTCTTTCTGGTTTCAACTTTGTACCATTTGCTAACACTGTATTTCTGACCAAATCTTTCACTGCAAAATCTATATAAAAATTATTTCTTAAATCCACTCTGATACCAAGATTGAAACGATAGGTTTTTGATGTTTTGATATTATCAACTTCTGCCATAAGGGTAACTTTGTCGTCGATAGTATAATCTAAACCCGTGAAAATATAAAGTTTGCTATCTCCAACATCTGGCATATTGGCACCCAAACTTAAATTCAAGTTAGGAGTTATTATCCCTTTTGAGCCAACTAAATACAATCCTTTTTCTTCTTGGATATATTCGTCCCTTATATGATCATAAAAATAACCTTGCCCGTCATAACCGACTGATAAAGCTGGTAAGTGTTCAGCACCTTCATAAAATCTGTATTTTGCCATTATTGTCGGGGTTAAAAATTCTGCAGAATTGCTTGCACCGATAAATTCTTCAACAACAAAGTTCACACCTAAATTTAAGTTCGGTAATACACCAAAAGTTAAACCTAATCGTACTCCACCCTCCGAAAATGCTCTTGTTAAAACATTGTAACTATAATAATCCAGTATGTCTGCCGTTGGAATATCTATAAGAGTATGGTTGTAAAGCATCACATCACTAAACTCGTCCTGTGCTTTTACTGACATCGTAAAAGCAAAACATAAAACCATTGAAATTAAAATTATTTTTTTCATTTTTCTCTCCCTAATCCATTATACTTCTAAATTTTCGTCGATCTGTTATTTTTGGTTCATCAACACTTCTTATGTTGTAATAAAGATAACTTTCTTTCGATGCAAAAAAATCTGTCGACCCTTTTGGAAATTCTACCA
This sequence comes from uncultured Elusimicrobiaceae bacterium, assembly GCA_964411485.1. Taxonomy (GTDB): domain Bacteria; phylum Elusimicrobiota; class Elusimicrobia; order Elusimicrobiales; family Elusimicrobiaceae; genus Pseudelusimicrobium. Next base: position 1,439 of record CAYPLD010000048.1, read on the forward strand.
TCACAATACCTTTTTCTTTTAACTGACTAACATCATAAACTATACCAACCTGCCAATTTTCATAAGTTGTGTCTTTTAGATCTTTTGGATTCAAATTATTGACGATAACTATCATTCCTTTAGAAAAATCATCTTTCGCAATTGCAGAGGTTTGATAGATGATTTTATAAACCCATCTCGACTCACCTGCCAATTCACCCTCTGTATATAAAACTTTAACCTCGTCTGTTTTTTCGTCTTTTTCCAAAACTTCTACACTAGAAAATTCATTGATAAATCCTTCATAATCGGATGTCGCCGCAAAAATTATTTTTTTAGCTTTTGATTCTGAGCTTTTGTTTAGTTCTCGCTGATATATTTGAGAATAGTCTATTGGTTCTTCAATCGGTTGCTTATGACCGCATCCAAGTATGAATAGAGAAATTAAAAGTAATAATGAAACTCCGGAAAATAATCTCATAAATGTTTCCCTTTGGGTTTTATATGATATTATTATATAAATTATCGCCTTTAATATCCACTACTACTATTACCGGTAGATTTTCCACTTCTAATTTATAAATGGCTTCTGCACCAAGTTCAGGATACATAAAAATCTCTGATTTCTTAATGCATTTCGCTATTAATGCACCAACTCCGCCTATCGCTGATAAATAAATCGCCTTGCCTTTCATCGCTTTAATTGCCTTGTCACTTCGCTCACCTTTCCCGATTGAAGCAGGCATTTTAAGTTTTTTAATAATATCCTTGGTATATTTATCCATTCGAGCAGATGTTGTGGGACCGGCACTTGTTATTTTATTTTTATCGTTCAAAATAGGTCCGCAATAATAGATTATTTGATTTTTCAATTCGTTTGGGATATTTTTTTCTGTTAAAAGTTTTTGATGAGCTTTATCACGAGCTGTAAAAATTGTTCCGCTCAAAAAATATTGTTTTCCAAGTTTCAAATCTTCTTTTTTTATAGGTGTTTGTATTTTATCTGACATTTATATCACCTTACTTGCATGTCTGTTCGCATGACAATTCAAATTAACCGCAACAGGCAAACTTGCCATATGACAACTACTAAATTCGATATGAACTGCGAACGCAGTTATGTTTCCGCCAAAACCTTGAGACCCAATATTTAGTTTGTTGATTTTATCCAAAATTTTTCGTTCCAAACTTGCATATTTTTTGTTCCGATTTTTTGTTCCAACTTTTCTTGCTAACGATTTTTTTGAAAGTATCGCACTGGTCTCAAAATTACCACCAATTCCGACTCCGACAACAACTGGTGGACATGCTTTTGCACCAGATTTTTTGACCGTTTCTACGACGAAAGCAATGATATCTTCTTCACTCGCTGATGGACTAAACATTTTCAATTCACTTATATTTTCAGCACCTGCACCTTTTGGTAAAAAAGTGATTTTTAATTTATCGCCTTTTACAATATCAGTATGAATTATCGCAGGTGTATTATCACAAGTATTTTTAGTATCGTAAAGTGGATCTTTTACAACAGATTTTCTCAAATTTTTATAACCTTTTTTGACACCTTGATTGATTGCATCTTTCAAATTTCCTTCAACAAAAACTTTATCACCAATTTCAATAAAAAACACAGCTGTGCCAGTATCCTGACAAATTGGTAGCTTCTCTTTTTTTGCAAGTTCTGCATTTTCTAAATAAATTTTCAAAATTTCTTCAGCACGTTTATTTTTTTCTCGTAAAACTGCACTTCGAATCGCCCAAACAGTATCTTGAGCCAAATTTACGTTCGCTTCAACACACATTTTTTCAACAACATTTACAATTTTTGACGCCTTTATTTTTCTCATTTTTTTTCTTTTGTCATTGCGAAAAATTGCGTAGCAATTTTGTGGCAATCTCATTCTACAAGATCCTGAAACAAGTTCAGAATGACATGTTTATTTATTTCATTTCCTTCAAAGTTTCTTTTAATGCACTTTCTAATATCTCTTTTGGTGGTCTTTTGATGAATCCAACCTCCATCATATGATGTACCAATGATCTACTTTCTTTTATATCCGTTTCTGCGATTTTGAAATATTCTTTCCAAGTTTTTTTATCAGTTGCAACACCTTCTTTGACCGCTTGTATCGCCACATCGGCAGCTTCTTTCGGGAATATATGCCAATCTTCCATATCAGGAACAATTCTATTTTTTGATAGTCCTTGTTTCTTTGCACTTTCCGCAATACTCTTCGCAGCGGCTATCGCCATACCATCAGTTATCGTTTTCGCACCACTAATTAATGCACCTTTCAAAATTCCCGGAAAACCTAATGAATTATTTACTTGATTTTCAAAATCACCACGACCAGTCGCAACAATATATGCTCCCGCCTCTTTCGCTTCATGCGGATAAATCTCTGGAACTGGATTTGCACATGCAAAAACGATTGCTTTTTTTGCCATCAATTTTATCCAACTTTTTTTGACAACATCTGGTCCCGGTTTTGATAATGCAATCAAAACATCAGCACCTTTCATCGCATATTCAATTGTTTTTATTTGTTTCGAATTTGTCTTTTTACAAAGTTCCCATTTTTTATAATAATCAGGATTTTTTTCTAAATCTTTTCTGCTTTTATTTAAGCTACCTTTTGCATCAAATAAAATCATGTTTTTTGGATCAGCTTTCATCTCTAAAATAAGCTCTGCTATCGTCGTATTTGACGAACCCGCACCATACAAAACTATTTTGATTTTTGATATGTCTTTTTTGACTACTTTTAATGCACCTAAAAGACCTGCTAAAGTTACACAACCAGTACCTTGTGCATCGTCATGCCAAACAGGAATTTTTGCTTCTTTTCTTAATGTATCCAAAACTTTATAGCAGTTTGGTTGTGAAATATCTTCCAAATTTACAGCACCGAAACTATGTTGTGCCATTTTTACAAAATCAATGATTTTTTCCGCATCATTTTCGCCTTTTTTATTTTTTGAATCGATACATAAAGCTGTTGCGTCAACTCCGCCAAGATATTTCATCAAAAATGCTTTTCCTTCCATCACGCCAAGTCCACCTGACGGAGTACAATCGCCATCACCCAAAACTCTGGTCGAATCTGAAACTACAGCAACTAAATTATTTCTGTTTGATAGTTCAAAGGAGGTTTTATTATCATCACGGATTGATGTCGATACCGACGATACACCCGGTGTGTAATAAACATTGAGCCAGTTGAATCCATAAACACCGCATTTTGGGACGGTCATCATTTTACCTTTGTAAAATTGATGCACTTTTAAGCTCAATTTTTTTAGAAAAATTGTTTTTGCAGTTGCTTTTTGTTCTGGTGTAAATTTTTTTGGAAATAATTTATCGAGATTATCTAAAGAATATTCTACTGGCATAAAAACTCCTAATTTTTTGTGATGTACCTATATATACAATATAGCAAATATAGGTATACCTTTGAATATGCTTTATAGCTAGAAAAAAACGGTAAAAAATGTTAAAATATAATTGTTAGGAATTTCTTAATTGCCGAGATAGCTCAGCTGGTAGAGCAACAGTTTTGTAAACTGTAGGTCGTGGGTTCGAGTCCCATTCTCGGCTTTTTTACTTCGGCTTCTGGCTGAATTTTTGTTTTTTTGTTTCCTCAAGTAGGAAACTCGCTACGCTCGTTCATTCTTCCTACTCTTCGTCACAAAGAAAACAAAAATTCAGCACAGAATCTTCATAAAAAACAAATTCATCTCAAAAACATAACAAAAACAATTATATTTTTAACCTATAAATTTTCTATAATAACTTTATGGATACTTCAAAAATTATGTGGCTTTTGTTCGCAATTATCGTCCCAATTGCTTTATATTTGGATTTGGTACTACTGAATAAAAGTCATGGCAAAATTTCAGTCAAAAAATCTGCTTTAATCGTCGCAGGTTGGGTTTCGCTTGCATTAATCTTTAACCTGCTTATTTTGATTTTTCTCGGTACAACAAAAGCTACAGATTTTTTGACAGGTTATATAATAGAATATTCACTCTCTATCGACAATATGTTTGTCTTTTTGATAATTTTCCAATATTTCAATATTCCTAAACATAATCAGCCGAAAGCACTTTTATGGGGTATACTGGGTGCCGTTTTGATGCGATTTATTTTCATTTTCGCCGGCATAAGCTTGATATCAAAATTCGGTTGGATAATCTACCTTTTTGGACTATTCCTAATGTTCACAGCTATAAAAATGGCGATGGCGAAAGAAGAAAATTATGATCCATCAAAAAACTTAATCGTGAAACTATTTAACAAAATTATTCCGATTTCACATTCGCATCAAAACGGCGAATTAATCATCAAACAAAACGGCAAATATTATGCCACAATTTTATTAGCAACTATCGTCGCAATCGAAGCATCAGATGTAGTCTTCGCGATAGATTCTATCCCAGCGATTTTATCCATCACACAAGATACTTTCATTGTTTACACATCTAACATTTTCGCTGTCATCGGATTGAGGGCATTATACTTTATGTTGTCAGGTGTGGCAGATAAATTCGAATATTTGAAATACGGAATCAGTGCAGTTTTGATGTTTGTTGGCATAAAAATGTTGGTATCAAATTTTTATCATTTTTCGTCGATAACATCGCTTTTGATAGTAGTAAGTATATTAGCAATTTCTATAATACTTTCGATAGTTCATAAAGATAAAATTGAAAAATCTCGTCAAATTTAATAAAATATAAATATAGATTAGATTCGTGATTTTCTCTTTTTTAATAAAGGGAATTTTTTGCGATAATTTTGTGCTTTTTTCGAGGCGTTTTGAATCGAAGAGTACGAATGGAATGAGCGAGCACGCGAGCTCCAGTACTTGAGATTCAAAAGAACAAAGAAAAAACGCAAAAGGAGAAGTAAAAATGGCTTACAAATGTAAAGTATGTGGAAAAGGAACGGTCGCAGGACATTCTTACAGCCACTCTCACAAAAAAACAAAAAGAGTTTTCAAACCAAACTTACAAAAACAAAAAGTAGTATTAGACAAGAAAAAACAATCTGTCTACGTATGTACCCGATGTATGAGGTCTGGTTTAGCTAAAAAAGCTTAATTTTCCGTGTTTAAGCACACTAACTGAAAAAAGTTTTGTTAAAGTTTTATAAGAACCTTTCAAATTTTAAAAAACTAAAAAAACCCCGAGTTCAAATTGAGGAACTCGGGGATTTTTAAAATAATTTTGATAGAAACTATTTGTGAAATTTGACAAAAAAATCTAAAAGACTTATTCCATATATTATTATTTTAGTCCGGAGAGTAATCAAACTCGAAAGTGTTTAAATTTTCTGTGGCTTCCCTTCCATGTTCATCTATAGTAGTTACCCTTATAATGCCTTTATTAGAATCAGAATAATCATATATTTTAGTTTTATTTCTTAAGTAATCATGGGTTTTAAGAATATTATTGTTTCCATCTCTCTTTACTTCGTTAATTACTTTTCCAGTGTCTAAATTATATTCTTTAGTAATATTATTCCCTACGTCATCATAATAACTCTCTTCTGATAAGACTCCGTTTGGCTCATACCATTTATGCCCTCCACGTTTTGTATAAACTTTGGTTCCCTCAAGGTTGCCAGTCTTACCATAAAAAACTTCTCGATCAAGTTTGTTTGTGTTTAGATCAAATTTTCTTACAATATAACTTCCATCCTTAAAAGTTTCTTTTGGTGGTAATTTTTTAAGTTTGATACCTTTTGGAACTCCTTTTGGTTTTACAACATTAGTACTTTTTCCCACGTTTTTTAAAGATTTAGTACCTTTTAACACTCCTCCTGCTGGAGATAAAGCTAGCCCTAATCCTATATCTGTTGTTGCATTAACAAGATAAGGAAGTACCTTTGTATTAAATTCATGTGTTAAATTATCAGAATCATACTTCAGAACATTTTCTATTGCAATTGCTGTTCTTATATTTATTTTTGGAACTTCATGCTTTCCTGTACCATGAGGATCATTTTCATATGTTCTTAATGCTCTTATTATAGGTTCACCAGCACCTGGTAAATTAGTTCCTGCATCATAAATAGTTTTATCTATCGTAGAACCTCTGTTATATCCTACAATAGCCAATCCTTTTGCAAATAACATTCCTTTGGTTAAATAGTAAACTCTTTCCTTTACTATAAGATTTTTTCTAAATTCCGGGCTTTGTATTTTTCTTTCAAACCATAAATATGCATCACTTCTTGTAAATTCTGCTATTGCTTGTTTTTCTGGATCTGTTAGAACG
>CAYPLD010000049.1:0-7671 GCA_964411485.1 uncultured Elusimicrobiaceae bacterium
GGTATTGTACTATTATCTTATTTATTAGGAAAAATAAATTTATGAAAAATAAAAAAGGTTTTAACAATTTGTCATTGCGAGGAGCGAAGCGACGTGGCAATCTCGGTTTTACTTTAATAGAATTGTTAGTAGTAGTATTAATCATAGCAATACTCGCTGCGATAGCATTACCTAAATATATGGTAACTAGAGATAGAGCTCATCTTTCAGGATTAATGACAATCGGTAAAAATGTAAATGATGCTATGGATAGAAGAAGTCTTTTTGATGATGCTCAAGATAATAGTGCTTTAGATTTATTGGATATAAGTTTTAAGGATGCAGAAGGAACTGATTGTGATAGTAGTATTCTTGATGGCGATGGAAATTATGGTACTTGTAGAATAAAAGTATCAGGTAAAGATTATAGGCTTCATCCTCGTTTGAATGATAATGGTATAGGTAAAAATCGTGCTATTTTCTATTCTTTTACAAATAATGCTTTTGGAATATTTTATGTTTATACAGATGAATATACTTCTACTTGGAACTATATGCTTGATTGTGATTATGTAGATACTAATCCAGATGTAGATGAAAGCAGATGTGTAAAAATAGCAAATAGTTTAGGATCTTCCTGTACTTCTGGAAATTGTTATTTCAACTAAATAAATTATAAAATAAAACATTGAAAAGATTAGCCCTCGTTCATTATAATGAACGAGGGCTATTTTTTTATCTCCCTTTTTCAAAAGGGAGAAAAACTGTCACTAAAAAAATGATCTCTTATTTTTTCTGCTTTCTTTTGTTATTGATTTTTATCCTAGATTGCGGATCAAGTCCGCAATGACAAAGAAACATTAAAACCCCCTTTAATTCCCCCTTTACAAAAGGGGGAAAATAAATGAGATTGCCACGGCAAATAATTTGCCTCGCAATGACAAAAAATAGGGGAGCGGTTTTACCCGCTCCCCTTTAGCCTGTAAAAGTGTGAGGCACACCCCCGTTTTTCGCTTCGCTTTGTGGCATAGTCGTTTCTTCGAAACTTAAATTAAAATACTCCCGCAGGGAACAAGTATTTTTGTGGGCGAGAGCCTCGCCTCCCATAAATTTTTGTTTTCTTTGCGACGACTTTTTGTCATTGCGAGGAGCAGTGCGACGTGGCAATCTCATTAAATATAGAGATCCTTCGACTACGCTCAGGATGACTCCCTACGGGGTCACTTTAGGAGCAAAAAAAATAAAAATTTACCAAAAAGACGAAGTTAACTACATTTACTGTATCCACAATCGTGACAAGTTGGTCCTGAACATCCCGACTCAAAACTTACATTCGAGCTATAACATTTTGGACAATATTTAGTTTTACTTGCATCCCATAATGCTAATTTCGCTGTTCCGTTTTCAAGCCGTTCTTTGCCGACACCAGTTTGTCGTAAATGTTCTTTCAATGCTACCGATATCGCATGTGCGATAGAGTTAATATGATTTTCTCCAAACCCGATTGGTTTATCACCTTTCACAGAGTTTAGATGTTTTATCACACTTACCGGATCACCACCATTATCCAAATATTTAGACAATAATATACCAACAAGTGATGTCAAACCACTAATCTCTGTACCCAATGGCGGGATATTTGTGAATACTTGGAACGGACCTTTATCGTCGTAATTTATGTGTACATGTAGTGGACCATATCCAGTTTCGATTTGATAATAATGTGAACTTATCGCAAAACCCGGTTTCTTTTTATCTCTGGTGACTTTTTCTTCCTTTTTGCTTGCTCCCAAGTTCAGTACTTGGAAATCTTTACAGCCATCTCGATAAATTGTTATCCCTTTACAACCCATTTCATGAGCCATCATATATGCTTTTGCTACATCTTCAACAGTCGCATTACTCGACATATTTATCGTTTTTGACACTGCATTATCGATATGTCTTTGGAACGCTGCTTGCATATTAATATGTGATTCTATCGAAACATCATGCGAGGTTGGGAATATTTTTTGAATTTCTAATGGTATCTCATTGATGCCACGAACTGCTTTATGATTATCCTCAATTTTTTTCCATAATTCTTTTTCTGTCAATCCGAAAAAGTTGTTTTTTTCTGCTATTTCTTTGAATAATGGATTGACCTCAAAGAAAGTGTCTTTTACATCTGGTTGTTTGCCATCTTTCAATGATTCCAACGCTCTTGCATTATATCTTGTATATGCGATTGCAAAGAATGGTTCGATACCGCTACCTTGCAAACCAGCAGTTATTGCGATTGTACCCGTTGGAGCAATTGTCGTTCTTGCTGCATTTCTTGGTGTAGCTTTTTGACCTCTAAAATGTTTACCTTTTTCATCGAAAACAGAGTTTTTGAAATTTGGGAATATACCACGCTCTTTTGCCAATGCTTCTGATGCCGTCATTGCTGTATCATTGATAAATTTCATTATTTTTTCAGCAGTTTCGACACCTTCTTTGCTGTCATAAGCCAATCCCATTTGAACAAATGTTTCAGATAATCCCATCACGCCAAGACCAATTCTTCGATTGGTTTTTGCCATCTTTTCAATCTCTGCAAGTGGATAATTATTTATTTCAATAACATTATCCAAAAATCTGATAACTTTGTTTACCACTTCACCCAATGCATCGTAATTGAAAGTCGCTTTTGTGATTTCACCTTCAACAAATTTAGCGATGTTTATCGACGCTAAATTACATGGCTCCCAAGGTAATAATGGCTGTTCGCCACATGGGTTTGTGCTTTCTATCCGACCCAATTCTGGGGTTGGATTGGATTGAGTGTCATTGATTCTATCTATAAAGATAACCCCAGGATCTCCCGACTTCCACGCACTATGTGTTAATGCATCAAAAACTTTTTTTGCCGACATTTTGCCGACCGCTTTTTTGGTATTAGGGTTGATTAAATCATAATCTTTATCATTTTTGGCTGCGTCTAAAAACTTTTTATCAATCGCAACGCTGATATTGAAATTTTCCATTTTATTATTATCATGTTTCAGTTTGATGAAATCCATAACTTCTGGGTGAGTATAATCAAGTACACCCATGTTCGCACCTCGACGAGTACCACCCTGTTTGACAACATCAGTCATTTTGTCGAAAAGTTGCATAAAAGATAATGCACCACTAGCTACACCGTGTGTTTTTTTGACGATATCACCTTTTGGTCTGATTTGTGAAAAACTAAACCCTGTTCCACCACCACTTTTTTGTATCAAACTTTGACCATGTAATGATTTTGAAATACCATCAATCGAATCCGGAACCGGCAAAACATAACATGCGGATAGTTGTTGTAAATCTCTTCCAGCGTTCATCAAAGTTGGTGAATTTGGTAAAAACTGAAACGTCGACATCAAATTATAAAATTCATCTTGCCAATATTTTACAGCTTCTTTTGCTTCTTTATTTGTTTTGTAGACTTGTTCTAATCTTTTTACAACTTTAGAAAAATTTGCTTCCCTTTCATCCGTATTTTTTGTCGCACTATGAAAAAGTATTGTATCTGAAATTCCATCTTCACCTTTAAGTGTTTCATGCTCTATATCCTCGAAGATTTTCCATTCATCTCGTTTGGGGTGGAACATTAATTCCGATAAAGCAATATTATGTGCAACGCCTTCAAGCCATACAGATGGTGATGATGCGTTCCTTAAATATTTATCTTTAATTACCTTTTCTTGGTTCGATGTGAGTTTAATTTTTGTTTTTGATAATGCAGCTAACATAAGAGATTGCTCCTCGTTTAAATTTTGAAAAAAGTTTTTGGAATTTCAATTTTTTAAGTAAAAGAAATTTAATGTTAAGATAAAATTCTATCAGATTTTGACATCGACTTTCAAATTAATATTAGTTATATTATTACAAATAAATGATTACCTGTCTATTTTTCTAAAATTTCTATATAGTATGGATACTATTCCTACTATCACATAAACGCAAAATATCAGGAATATTATGTCCTGAGGATACTTTATAAGTACAAACACTAGAATTATCAAAAACACTAGATCTCTGATATTCCTTGGTTTCAATAAATTTTTGCCCTTAAACGCAGCGTATTTGATATTAGAAACCATCAAAACTGAAAGTAGCAACATAACAAGAGCTATCACACTATATATAGTAGGCATATATCTTGCCAACCATTTGATTGTGTGTTTATCTGCTCCTATTTGTAATAATGTATACGAAATTGCAAAAGACGCTAATATCCCTGCACCAGCAGGTGTTGGTAATCCTGAAAAATGTATTTTTGACATTTCACCACTATGAGCAATAACATTAAATTTAGCTAATCGTAATGCTCCAAATAAAGTGTATGTGAATGCTATCATTCCACCATATGGATATCCTTTCAATGCGAAAAAATACATTAATATTGCAGGTGCAATGCTAAATGAGAGGAAATCTGCTAGAGAATCAATTTCAACACCAAAACTGCTTTCCACTTTTAGCATTCTGGCAATTCTACCATCTAACATATCCAAAACCATCGCACCAAGTATGAACCAACCTGCTTTCAAAAAGTTGCCATTAAAAGAATTTAATATGGAGAAAAATCCAAACGCCATATTACCAACCGTAAATAATGATGGTAATGCACTCACGCTTGTTTTTTTTATTTTTGCGATTTTCCCAACCATATTACTCTCCTATTAATCCAATTATAGTTAAACCACCTTCGACTTTTTGACCCTCTTTACATATTATTTTAGTGGTTTTTGGAACGTGTAAAGCAACTTGAGATCCGAAATATATTATACCGATTCTTTGTCCTGCTTTGACTTCTTCTTTAGGTTTTACCCAACATTCTATTCGACGAGCAATAGCTCCGGTAATTTGTTCTATTACAAATTCTTCTTTCTTTTTTGTGATTATTTTTGTTACATTTTTTTCGTTTTTATCTGCTTGATTATTGTTCGCAAACAAGAAACTACCGGGAATATATTTTGTTTCTATTGCTTTTCCAGACACTGGACAACGTTGGATATGAACGTCAAATATTGATAGAAAAATTCTTATGACAATTTTATCAGGATTGTCTTCGGTTTTTATTGAAAGCACTTTTCCGTCGGCTGGTGCAACTATTTCGTCTTTATTTATTTGCGTTTTTCTTTCGGGATTGCGAAAGAAAAACGCTGTAAAAACAGCTAGCACTACAAATAGTTTTAGGAAAAACCAAGCCCAACACGAGGATATAATAAATAAAAAAAGAAACAGAATAACACCTATCGTTAAGAATCGTCTTGCGAATTTTTTACCGATTGGGTGGATAGTTTTGACCCAACCAAAAACATTTTTTAATGTATGTATAAAATCTTTGAACATGGTACTATTATACTATTTATATTCGGGGTAGAAAATGGTAAAATGTATATATAGCGATTTTATATATCGTATTTTGAGATGATTTTTTATTTTCTTTGCGACGATTAGTACAAAGGAACTGACCGCAGCGAAGCGAGGACTTGTACTTGAGGAGCAAAAAAATAAAAAAGGACTCAAAAGACGATATAGAAAAATGGGGGCGAATTAGCTTCGACGGGTGTTCTTTGAAATTAGTTGCAGGTCTTGGTTGACTCGGATCAAGTAAAAAAGGGTCAAAACATAAGTAATTGGCAACAACCAAAACTTAGCTTGGGCAAACGCCTAAGCCCGTACCCGAAGTTTTTCCTGTGAATTTTGGATGTACGGTCAAGTAGCAGGATGCTGTTCTAGTGGCGAGTTTCGTCTGCTAGAGCTTAAGATTACGAAACACACTTAACCCTTAGGTCGTCTTATGCCTTGGGTTTAGCAAGATAAATAAGACTAAACCTGTAGTAACTGGTTTTTATCGACATTTGGACTCGGGTGCAACTCCCGACGCCTCCACCATTTTACTTCGTCTTTTTTCACTGACCTTCGTTTTCAGTCGCTCGAGTACCGCTACTGCTTCGCAGTATTCGCTGAATGTACTCCACGCTCCTTCAGGCCTCGCCCAGTAAAAAAACACCTCGTAAAAACTACAAAGTTCAAAAAAATATTATAATATTGGTATGTTAAGTACAAAACCGACTATATACATAATCGATGGACTAAACTTTATCAAAAGTTTTCTCAAACCAAATACCAAAGAAATGCTCAACCAAACAGAACAAGAGTTTTTTGAGTGGCTTGAAACCATTAGCTTATCAAAAGAATTTTCTCAAAATGAAATCCGTGTAATATTAGATGGACATTATCGAGATGTAGGTAAACTCCACAGAGGAAAAGTAAAAATTAGCTTTTCCGACGACATTACAGCCGATGAGCTCATTCTAGAACAAGCTGAATATCTAAAAGGCATAAATAAAAGACCTTGTGTAATAACGTCAGACAGAGAACTTGCAAATAATTGTGAGCTTGAAAGTATCAGAACAATGTCATGTAAAAAGTTTTTCGACCTCGTAGAAAATTAAAAAAACTTTCCTTATATCCAATAAATTGATAAAATATCTTTAGCTCACATTTTCTATGTGAGCTTTTTACACACCCGGGCGGGTGGCGGAATGGCAGACGCGACAGACTTAAAATCTGTTGACCGCAAGGTCGTGGGGGTTCGACTCCCCCTCCGCCCATTTTTACTGCAGATTTCGGAAAATTTCATCGCCTCTTTTTGCTCAAGTACTTGAAGTGCTCCGCACTTCGTTCCACTCGTACTCTTCACAAAAATTCGGCTTCGAAATTTCCACGAAATCCTTGTAAAAACCATAGTGGTGCAAAAAGTTGCATTATTTTGTATATTTACTAATATATTTCACTCGTAGGAGAAAAGAATGAGAATTAAATTTGGGACGGACGGATATCGTGGTATTGTCGCTTGGGACTTCACATTCAACAATGTCAGAAAACTCGCACAAGCAGTTGCAGACTTTATCAACTTCAATGCACCGTCAGATATTCAAAATAATAAAGAATTAGTCGTAGTAGGTTATGATAGAAGGTTCTTATCAGAAAAATTCGCTAAAGATTTTGCAACCATACTCCGTTGTAATAAAATCGGTACAATTTTATTAGATAAACCAGTGCCAACTCCAGCGATAAGTTGTTTGACTGCAAAAAAGTTTTGGCTCGGTATAATGATTACCGCAAGTCATAATCCACCTCATTATAACGGTGTGAAAATAAAAATTAATGGCGGATCAGCCAGCACAAGAACAACAAAAGAAATCGAAGGATTAGTAAATAAAAATCCAGTATTCTTTTTTCACGGCGTGAAACCCGAAATTAAAAGTCTAGAACAAAATTATGTGAAATATTTGAAAACAAAAATTAATCTAAAAAAGATTTCCCAAAACTTAAAAGGAAAAATTGTTACGGACTATATGTATGGAAGTGCAACAGGTATAGTAGAAGAATTTTTCTCGCCTAAAAAACTTATTTCAATTCACACAAAACATGATGCAAATTTTGGTGGTGTAAATCCAGAACCAAAAAATGAGAACTTGAATGAATTAAAAAAAGAAATCAAAAAAAATAAAGCAATTCTTGGACTCGCATTCGACGGCGATGGTGATAGAATTTCTCTAGTTGATGAAAAAGGTAATTATATAACTCCACATATTTTATCAGCCGTTTTGTTAGATTATTTAATCGAAAAAAAACGGCTCAAAGGTAGAATTTATCAAACAATATCGATGG
>CAYPLD010000050.1:0-7654 GCA_964411485.1 uncultured Elusimicrobiaceae bacterium
AAAAACTATATCACTTATCTCTTTTTGAGCGTGATCTGAAATTCCAACCGTCGCAATATCACCATCGACATATACCCATTCGTGTGATTTTGCGTATTTACATTCTTCTGGTTTGTACATTTTCTGCTTCTCCTTAAAATAAATTTCGAGATTGCCACGCTCACATTCGTTCGCTCGCAATGACAAATCCCTCTGGTCGGCTTTGCCGTCCATCTCCCTTTTGAAAAAGGGAGAAAGTTAAACTTTATTTTGATAAAAAGGCATTTTAACAATTTCTGCTTTGCCCTTTCTCGTTCCAAAATCTATCTCAAATTCTGCATCGCTTGGTAAATCAGCTGGAATATATCCAACCCCAATACCCTTAAATAATGGAGAAAAAACTCCACTCGTGAGTTTTCCCACTACATTACCATTATATAAAATTTCACTGCCCGGACGAGGTACTCCACCACTCACTTTGAAACCTGTCAACTTGATTTTTACACCCTCTTCCTTCTGCTTGGCGAATATCTCTTTGCTTGGATATTCTCTATCGTTTTTCAACTTCACCACCCAACCATATCCAGCTTCTATCGGACTATGTTCGTCGTCTATATCTGCTCCGTATAATAGATAACCCGCTTCTAATCGGAGAATGTCCCTAGCTCCCAATCCGCACGGCTTTACATCATAATCTAACAACGTTTGCCAGATTTTTGGTGCAATCGAATGTGGCATTATGATTTCCACTCCATCTTCACCCGTATAGCCAGTTCTCGTGATAAAACAATCCTCACCAAAAATCTGGCAAGCTAATATCCCAAATCGTTTAAGTTCTACTGCTTTTGGTTCGATTTTTTCGATTATCCCCATAGCTTTTGGACCTTGTACTGCTAACATCGAGTGATTTTTACTCTCATTTGTGATTTTAACATCTAGTCCTTTGGATTTTTCTAAAAACCATTCATAATCTTTCTCTTGAGTCGCAGCATTTACTATTATCAAAAATTTTTCAGGAGTTAGACAAAAATTTATTACATCATCAATAACACCACCATTATTGTTAGGGATATGTGAATACACTCCAGCTCCTGAAAAATTTTTGATATTATTAGTACTAATGGATTGCACAAATTTATATGCATCTTTACCTTCGACAAATATTTGTCCCATATGCGAAACATCAAACATTCCACAATTTTCTCTTACAGCTTTATGCTCTGCAATGATACTTCCGAAATGAATCGGTAAAGCCCAGCTGAAAAAATCGACCATTTTACCATCAGCTTTTAACATTTCATCATACAGAGCCGTTTTTTGTAAATTTTCCAGATTCACAAGTTCCTCCAAAAATAGGGTAGATATACATTAAATTATATTATTTGAACTTTTTCAACATAATTATTAAAATAACTATTATGTCCGAAATTAAAACAACTATAAGTGATATCAAACTTTTCATCGAAAACTTGCATAGCGATTTACCTGAAGTTTTCGAAAAAAAGAGTACATCTAGCAACAAACCCATACCCCGAAACAAAATTCTATATATGGGTGACGTTTATGATACGAAAATTTCTGCTAATCCAGAAAAAGATACTAGTTGTGAATTTGACGGCGAAATTTTCAAGATTAATCTAAAAACTGATAAAGAAAATCCGTCAGAAGTGGCTGAAAAATGGCTACGTGAAAAAGCTAATGAAATTCTCAAACGAAAAACTGATGAATTTTCAACTAAAATGGAATTAGAATATAATCGATTGGTCGTGAAAGATCAAAAAACACTTTGGGGAAGCTGTTCTGAAAAATCAAATATAAATTTGTCGTACAGATTAATCAAAATGCCTGAAAATGTAATGGATTATTTAATCGTTCATGAATTGGCACACATAATTCATCTAAATCATAGTTCTGATTATTGGGATATAGTCGAAAAATATTGTCCCGATTGTAAAAGATTCAGGAAATGGTTGAACGATAATAAAGTTTCGCTGTTCGATAATGTCAAATTGAAATATGTAAAAGAATCCGAAAAAGAACAAGCACCCGTATCTGTTGCTGATACATTGCCAGAAGAAATCACTGAAACAATACCCGAAATGGATAATGTGCTTGATGATGACGATACTATCAAGGACATTGAGGGCATACAGGAAATATAAAATTTAATTTCGCTTATAAAAAATTAACCCCCAGCCTCACGTGAGGCTGGGGGTTGTTTCAAAACATAATAAAGTTAAAACCTACTTATACTCCATCTTTACCAGTTTAAATTTTTTCTTGCCTTTTGGTAGATCAACTTCAAACTCATCACCAGCTTTCTTGCCAAGTATCTGACCAGCTATCGGCGACTTTACCGATAATTTACCCGCTTCTGGATCAGATTCCATCGAACCCACCAATAAATAAGTAGTTTCATCGTTAGTATCCAAATCTTTGATTGTAACAGTTGCACCAATCCGAGCTTGAGATTTATCAACATCTAAATCATCTATAATCTGAGTTTTTCTCAATCGAGCTTCCAAACTATCTATCTTAATCAACAATTCAGATTGTTTCTCTTTTGCGGCCATATATTCCGCATTTTCTTTCAAATCACCCTGCGAAGCCGCCTCACCAATCTCCTTGGCAGTATTTTGCTTCTTATCCTTTAGATCTTTCAACTCCCGTATGAGCTTCTCGTAACTTTCCCTTTTAAGATAAAATGTATCTTCCATAGTAACCACGTCCTTTTTTAATCAATAAAAAAAATCACAGCGACAAATCCGCTATGTTTAAGACTTTAGTCTAACAATTATTTCCTGATATTGCAAGCCCCTATTTTCCCTAATGAGTGAAGCTTAAAAAACGAAAATTGTATATGCTTTTTGAGGAAATTTTTCTTTTCTTTCCGACGACTAGTAGATGTGGAACAGCGAGCGGATGCGAGCGAATCTACTTTAGGAGGAAAAAAAGGAAAATTTACCAAAAAACGCACTCCCGAAGGAGTGCGTTTATCAATTATAAGGTGTACTAGATGTTATTTTCTTTTTTTAGCTGTTCTTCTTTTTGCCGGTTTTTTCTTTTTAGCTACTTTCTTCTTTTTAACCACTTTTTTCTTTTTAGCTGGTTTTCTTTTTTTAGCTACTTTCTTTTTTTTAGCTGGCTTTCTTTTTTTAACTACTTTCTTTTTTTTCTTAGCCGGCTTTTTCTTTTTAGCCACTTTTTTCTTCTTGACTACTTTTTTCTTTTTCTTTTTTTTAGCTGGCTTTTTCTTTGCTGCGGCTCTTTTCACTTTTTTCTTTTTAGCCGGTTTTTTCTTTGCTACTTTTTTCTTTGTGCATTTTTTTGCACATTTCTTTGCTTTCTTTTTTACAGGCATTTTATTCTCCTTTAAAAAATATTTCTCGCCTCACCATAAATATACCACAAAAAATAAAAAATTGCAATACCTTTTTTCGCTTTTTTTCAAATTTGTTTTTTTGATTTTTTAATGGCTAAAAATAAGTTTCAAAATTATTAGAACGGAAACTAAAATTAACATCGGTCTTATTATTTTTTGACCATTTCTTTTTCCAACAAAAACTCCAAAACTATTTCCCAAAATACTGAAAAGTCCAACCGAAATTCCTAAATAAAAATCCACTCTCGCAAGATAAGAAAATAATATTAAACTGAAGATATTCGACGTGAAATTCAAACTTTTTGCTATCGCTGTTGCTTGCACCAAATCCATTTTTACATACTTTACAAAAAACGTCGCAAACATTGTTCCAGTACCCGGACCAAAGAAACCATCATAACATGCAACGCTTGCGGAAATTACGCAAGACAAATTTTTCTTCTTGACTTTACACATCTTTGCACTACCATCAACACTGCCAAAATTTTTATGGACTATTACAAAAATTGCGACCAATGGAATTAAAATAAAAATTATAAACTTAAGTTTTTCCGGATTTATTAAAGTTGTCAACCAAGCCCCAATCGCAGAAAATATTAATGCACAAATTAACATCTTGATAAAAATACTTTTTTCTATTTTAATTTTATCGCGATATTTTAACGCACTTAAAAAAGTTCCCATACTTGAACTCATTTTATTTGTACCCAAAAGTAAAATCGGATCTATCCCAAACGCAAGATATGCAGGTATCGTTATTATCCCACCACCACCAGCCAAACTGTCCACAAAACCAGCTACAAATACGCTGAAAGCTAACATCGCAAAATTTAAAATTTCATATTCCATAATTTATCGCTCTTTTGGGTTCAAAATATTAAAAAGTTCTCTGTTCGACGAGAAAAGATACATGAATAACGCTTGATAACGCTTCAAATTAATGTAAACAGTAAGTATTACCACACAATATATGCTAACAAATATGATTTTTTTGATATTCAAAACAACTTCTAATCTAAATGTAAAAAATACGGCATCTATTATAGATAGTACTATCACGCAAATATAAAATATGTTAAAAACATAAGCGAATTTCAAAATTTTTTCTGGTTTTGTTATTCTAAATATCCTGATGAGTAATGGTAAAACGACAATTTTCCCAAAAACAAATATAAAAGAAAATATTATAACTTTTACAAAATCGCCATAAAACATTTGTCCCGCACCCGGACAAATTAAAGAAAACAACAAAGCTATCAGTGAGTTTACTATTTGCATATTAAATTTCTTTTCCTATTAAAACCAAACCTGTTTTGAATTTTGATATTGAAGATGGAATCAAATCACATTCTTCTGTTATTTTTTTTGTGAGATTCTTAAAATATTCTTCTTCGCCATATTTTATTTCTAGCTCTATTTCTTTCTTAGAGATAGATTTATGATTGGGAGAAGTAACGGTAAAATCGTCGAAACTAGCTTCAAAACAATTGTTATCATCTATAAAAAACTCTCTTATTGTTCTATTGTTTTTTACTTCAAAAATAATTTTTAAATTTTTAGGTTTTATATTTAGAACATCGTTCATATTTTCAATTTCAAGTAAACAATCTTTCAAATTTTCGCTATTCAATTTTATCCTACCTTCAGTCCTTTTTACGAAACCGTCCTTTATGAAATTACCATATTTGAAATCTAAATAGAATTTCTGATTCACTTCTCTTATTCTCAAAGCTACTTTTTTATTTAGAAATTCAAAATTTGGTGTATCAATATAACTATCATTTTGAACCACATCAAGCGGAGCAGTAATCCTTTTACTGATTTTTTTGAATGAATCAAAAAAAATATCAAAATCTGCAACAGATTCTGCGTTCCACTTAAATTCTATCTCTTGTTTTTCAGCTCTCATATATAAAATATAACAAATTTACCCAAATTTTTTATAATTTTTAATACAATTTAACTAGGAGGATGTTTTTATGCAAAATTTTCAATTCAGTTTACCAACAAAAATAGTGTTTGGAAAAGACGTTATAAAAAATTTGGGTAAAGAAATAAAAGTTTACGGGAAAAAGGTTTTATTTGTTTACGGCAAGAGTTCCATCAAAAAAAATGAGATATATCAGAAAATTATAGATCAACTAAACCAAAATGATATACAGGTTATAGAGCATAATAATGTTTCGCCTAACCCAAAATTATCACATGTGCGTGAAGGTATAAAAAAAGCTCGAGATAATAATGTTGATTTAATATTGGCTGTTGGTGGAGGTAGTGTTATCGACGAAAGTAAAGCTATAGCAGGCGGAGCTAAATCTGATTTTGATATTTGGCAAGCATTTTTAGGTGAACGTAAAATCAAGCAAGCATTACCGATAATTACCGTATTGACAATCCCAGCAGCGGGATCTGAAACAAATTTCGGAACTGTCATCACTAATGATGAAAACAATTATAAAACTGGATATGCATCACCATGTCTTGCTCCGAAAGTTTCATTTATGGATCCAGAATATACATACACTTTGACAAATACTCAATTGGCACATGCTTCGAGTGATATTATGTCGCATTTGTTGGAAGTTTATTTCACATCGCAAGAACCATTCGCCCCTGTTCAATATAATTATATTGAAGCGATGATTAAAGCATTAATGGAATCTTTTGATGCAATCAAAAAAGATCCGAAACATTATGAGGCAAGAGCAAGTTTTATGTGGTGTGCGTCGATGGCGTGGAATTGGTTGAGTATAATTGGATTGAAAGGTGCTGGATTGGATTGTCATAGCATCGAACATCCACTGAGCGGTATTTATGATATCGCTCATGGTGCGGGCTTGTCGATAGTGACACCAGCATGGCTTCGATTTAATAAAGAAAAGTTTAAGAATAAATTAGAGCTTTTCGCCAAAAATATTTTTGGCGAAAAGCAAAATTCTGAAACTGCTATAAAAAGTTTAGAAAATTGGTATAGACATATCGACACGCCAACAACATTCAAGCAAGCAGGTATAGATAAACCAGATATCGACGCTATGAGCAAACAAGCATTTGATTTATTAAGTTTGAAAAATATCACTGACTATTCACAAGATGATATAAAGAATATGTATAAACATTGTCTTTAGAATTAATTCTTAACAGGGCCCCGCAAATAAATTTGCGGGGCTTTTTCAATGAAACTTTATTAATATTTTCCTTCCACTCTAACTAAAAGTTAGCGTAAACTATTTGCATAGTTTAGGACAAATATGGGGGTAATACATTTGCCCAAGTCTTAATAAAGTTTCATTTTATTATAACACATATCACACTCATAATGTGTAGAACTATGAGTGTGATATTAATAAGATTTTTGTATGACGATTTATTACGAAAAAAGACATCAACGCAAATTAAAACAATTAGGTAAGAGAATACGACATCTCAGAAAAGAGGCGGGACATTCGCAAGAGAGTTTCGCATTTGAGGTTGATTTACACCGAAATTATATTGGTGGAATAGAGCGTGGAGAGCGTAATGTATCGTTTTTGAATTTACAGCAGATAGCATTGGGTCTGAAAATACCACTGGCAAAAATCTTGGAAGAAACAGAATGAAACTCCCTGAGTTTACACTTGGGGTTTCTTTTTTCAACAACTAACCCCTAGCCACTTTTTGAGGATAGGGGTAATTTTTTTGTATTAAATTTATGGGGTAAAATTTGTTTGATTACCAGGTACATACACTAACACCATCTCCGCATGTTGATCCTAAACTTCTTGCCATTTTTCGACATCTATTTGAATCCACGCTCTGATTAACCCCATAATTAAGACAATACATACTATTTTCATAAGCTTGTCCATCTACATTGGTATATAAATATCCGAAAGAACTATTGTCGTATGAAATAAATAAAACCGTATCGCCAAAAACACTATAGTTAATACGCGGACGTAGACTATATTCTTTGCCTGATACTTTTATATCACAATAACTATCTGTGCAATCACCAGTTCTATCAGCTTTTTGAAAAGTAATATCTAATAGATCTAGTACGTAAGCTGTGGAACCAGTGTCAGTACCGATGGAAAGTTCATATCTCTTCATTGCATCTTTAACATTTTTGCCGATTGTCATTAAAGCTGAAAGATGTGCCCTATCTCTTGCCACCATATATTGAGGTAAAGCAATTGCCGCAAGTATTGCGATAATTAAAACCACAACTAAAAGTTCAATTAAAGTGAAACCTTTATTACAAAATAACTTTCTCCCTTTTTGAAAAGGGAGGGGACCGCTTGCGGTGAGGGA
>CAYPLD010000051.1:0-7458 GCA_964411485.1 uncultured Elusimicrobiaceae bacterium
TTAAGCCGCTCGGCCACCTTTCCTAAAATGCGTCAATATCTATATTATATCATAAAGCTACCTCATCGTTAAATGACAATTTTCTTGTAAATCTTAACTTTTACAATGTAATATAAAACAATTATTTACTTAAATTTAAAAATTCGATACAATATCTGAAGGGTATTTTACCTTTCACCTTTGTCAAATCTTAAAATACCCTTCAGACTTTAGGGATATAATTTTTTTTGTAAGACTATTTAATCTATTGTCTAAAAATTCTACAATATAGTTATGATTTACATTAAAGTCTTTTTCGCAATTGTCTTTTGGGGTATGAGTTTTGCTTTTACTAAAAAGGCTCTGGGCGAAGTTTCAATTCCTACAATACTTTTTGCACGAACTACTTTAGGTGCCTTAACTGTTTTGTTTTTCTTAAGAGAACTTTCCTGGCTTAAAACCTTAACTACAAAAGATTGGTTAAAAATGTTGTTTTTAGCATTAACTGGTGTTATAATGCAAATGGGTTTTCAGGCATATGCACTTTTGAATACAAGTTCTAACCATGCAGGTTGGCTTATAAGTTTGATACCAATCGCAGTGGTTTTTGTGCTTGTCGTAGTATTCAAAGAAACTATCGGCAAAGCAAAATGGCTAGGTTTTTTATTAGGTTTTATCGGGGTAAGTTTAGTTTTATTTTCAAAACAAACACTTGTTAGTGGAGAGATCATACCTACTTTAAAGGGTGATATAATATTTTCTTTAACGGCGATTAACTGGGCTTTTTATGTTATTTATTTGGCAAAATGGTTTAAGGAAATTAATCACTTAAGGGTGATTTTTGTTTTTATGTCTATATCTGCATTACTGATATTACCATTTTGTGTTGGCGGAGGATATTGGCGGGAATTTCTTACAATGGGTTCTGATATTTGGTTCTCTTTAATTTACCTTGGAGTTTTTTGTAGTGGTTTTGCGTTCATATTTTATAATCAAGGCGTGGCTACTATTGGTCCTGCACGAACAAGTGCATTTATTTATTTGCAACCATTTGTTGCGATAATCATTGGGTATTTTATGTTGGGCGAAAAAATCGCTATAATGTCTGCACTTGGTGGTTTGATAATTTTAGTAGGGCTTTATTATATAAATGGCGGACGCCGTGGTATTGGTTTATTAAGCAGAGTACATGAGAAATTATCAAACTGGTATCCAAGATTTTAATTATCTTCGAAAAATTCTAAACGGAATCGTTATTATAAAAAACAATACACCGAAAATTACCGAAACAATTATTCCCAAAATTAAAAGTAGTAGCCCGAAAAATCCAAGTATAGGATTGCTCGCCTTAAATTGATAAGTCTTGAAATTTCCAAAACCACCAAACCCATTGAACATATTTTGACGAGGATTGTCCTCTTTTGTAGCATCAGGAAGATCAGTTTCTATCGGCTGACCGTGTTCATCTAAAATTTCCGGTTCGATTACTTTTTCCTCTTTCATATATATATTTTAGCAAAAATGCTAAAATATTTGATATGAAAAAAGATTTACCAAAAGCATATGAACACAAACAAGTAGAGGAAAAACTTGCCCAAAAGTGGCAGTCTGCTGGATTGTTCAAGATGGATTTATCCTCTAAAAAAAAGCCGTTTACTATTTTGATACCTCCACCGAATATAACAGGTGCGTTGCATATGGGGCATGCTTTGACTAACACAATTCAGGATGTTTTGATAAGATATCACAAAATGCAAGACAGAAATGCGTATTGGGTAGCTGGTACAGATCATGGTGGGATTGCGACTCAAAATGTTATCGAGAAAAAATTATTTGCGGAACAAAAAAAGACAAGAGCGGATTTTTCCCGTGATGAATTTTTGAAAATTTTATGGGATTGGTATCAAGAATGTGGCGATACAATTTTGTATCAGTTTGAAAAAATGGGTTGGTCGTTGGATTTGGAAGATGTTCGGTTCACGATGGATGATATCCGTGCGAAAGCGGTGTATACTGCCTTTGAAAAATTGTGGAAAGATAAGAAAATTTATCGCGGGAAAAGAATGATAAATTGGTGTCCACGTTGTCATACAGCTTTGAGCGATATTGAGGTAGAACACGAGCCACAGAACGGCAAATTGTGGCATATCCAATATCCACTTGAGAATGGTAAAAAGGGTATTGTGATTGCGACGACTCGTCCTGAAACTATGCTCGCTGATACTGGCGTAGCGGTTCATCCAAAAGATAGCCGATATCAACATTTGATAGGCGAAAATCTAAAGTTGCCGTTGACCAATCGCATAATCCCAATTGTTGCAGATAAAGAAGTTGACAAAGAATTTGGAACTGGTGCTGTAAAGATTACGCCGGCACATGATCCGTTGGATTATGAGATCGGTCAACGGCATAAACTTCCGATAGTTACCGTAATTTCTGAAAGTGGCAAAATGATTGATTGTCCAAAAAAATATATTGGTATGTCGGTTCAAAAAGCACGGCAAGAAGTTGCGAAAGATTTGGAAGAAAAGAAATTTTTAGTAAAGACCGAAAAACATAAAAACAATGTTTCGACTTGTTATCGTTGTCATAGTCATATCGAGCCGTATTTGAGCGAACAATGGTTTGTAAAAATGGATTCGCTCGCCGAAAAAGCAATAAAAGAAATAAAAAAAGGCAAAGTTGAATACACTCCTCCAACTTGGAAAAATCAGACATTACATTGGTTGGGGAATATACAAGATTGGTGTATATCTCGTCAGATAATCTGGGGACATCGTATCCCTGTTTGGTATTGTAAAGATTGTGGTGAAAAAGGTCTGATGAAAATGGGTAAAGGCGAAAAATTTGCTTTGAGCTTGCCAGCCAAATGTGGCAAATGTAAAAGCAAAAAGTTATATCAGGACGAGGACGTTTTAGACACATGGTTTTCGTCGGCGTTATGGCCATTATCCACATTTGGCTGGCCTGAAAAAAGTCAAGAGCTAAAAACATTTTATCCGTCTGATGTTATGCAGACTGGCTATGAGATAATTTATTTATGGGTAGCTCGGATGATAATGTTCGGATTATATTTTAAGGGCGAAGTACCATTCAAGCAAGTTTCGTTGAACGGGATAGTTCGAGATAAGACTGGCAAGAAGATGTCGAAGAGTTTGGGAAACGTTGTTGATCCATTGGGCTTGATTGACAAGTATGGCGCTGACGCCGTTAGATTTAGTTTATTGATGCAAGCAAGTCCGGGCAAGGACATTCCATACGGCGAGGGTTCTATTGTTGGAGCGAGAAATTTCACTAACAAGATATACAACGCGGCAAGATTTCTCATGATGCATTTAGAAGGAATAGAAGGCAAACTCGAAATGCCAAAAAAATTGATTGAACAATCTGATAATTTGGTACTTTCTAATTTCACTAAAACTTTATCGAGTGTTAGATTAATAGAAGAAGATTTTGATTTTTTTATGTATTCTACATTTCTTTATCATTTTTTATGGACCGATTATTGCGATTGGTATTTAGAGTCTATTAAACCAAGACTTGCAAAAGATGGAAAAGAAAAGAGAGAAGCGTTATCAGTTGCTGTAAATATTTTTTATCAATATTTGAAAGCATTGCATCCATTGATGCCATTTATAACAGAAGATTTAGCAGAATATTTTGGTAAATATATTGGGGAAGAAGAAGATTTTTTAGTAAATAAAAAATATCCATCTAAATCAATATTTCCAAAACCATGTGTGGATGAAGAGAATATGCACAAATTGAAAGTTATTGTAGGTAAAATAAGAGAAATACGTTCTCAATTTAGTATTCCGCCAAAAAATAAAATTAAAGTAATATTAATAACTGATCAAACGTTTTTTATAGAGAATCAACATTACATTACAGATTTAGCAAAGTTAGAAGGTATAAAGTTTGATGTGAAAGCGAAAAGACCAGAAAAATCTGCGATGGCAGTGGTCGGGGATATAAAAATTTATGTTCCTCTCGGGGATTTTATCGATATCGAGAAAGAAAGAGAGCGATTGAGAAAAGATTTAGATAAAAAAGTCAAAGACTACGAAACTTATAATGCTCGACTATCTAATAAAGGGTTTACAGAAAAAGCTCCGAAAGAAAAAGTCCAAGAATTCAAAGAAAAAGTAGAAATTTTACAAAAAGAAATTTTAGAAATTGAAGAAGCTCTAAAATCTTTGGAGAAATAAAACAACTTGTCATTGCGGACTTGATCCGCAATCTAGGTTTTATCCTAGATTCTGAATCAAGTTCAGAATGACAAAGAAAAAAATAAAATAGATTGTCATTCTGAGCGACTAAAAGGAGTCGAAGAATCTCCCAAAACACAGAGATCTTTCGACTTCGCTCAAGATGACATAAGAAAAAAATATGAAAAAAATTAAAGAAATTGTGCTAGCGACTGGTAATCAACATAAAGTCGCAGAAATTTTGAAAATAATGGCTGATTTAAAATCAGTCAAATTTTTTTCACTAAAAGATTATCCAAAAATCGTCATGCCTGAAGAAACCGGTCAAACTTTACGCGAAAATGCATTAATAAAAGCCACACATGTCGCACGTATAACAAAACATTGGACTCTCGCAGATGACACAGGACTCGAAGTCGATGTACTCAATGGCGAGCCCGGTGTGTACTCCGCAAGATACGCAGGTGAAAACGCTACTTACGAGGATAATAATAAAAAATTGCTCAACGCATTGAGCGAAATTTTGCCAAAGAAACGGACTGCTAGGTTCAAAACAATTTCGTGTTTATGTTCGCCTGACGGACTGGCATTTTTTGAAGAGGGGATTATTGAAGGCGAAATTTCGCTAGCACCAAAAGGCGACAACGGATTTGGATATGATCCTATTTTTTTAGTCAAAGATATGGACAAAACTCTCGCAGAACTTTCCAGCGAACAAAAAAACGCCTTGTCACATCGTGCCAAAGCGTTTGAACAAATCAAAAAATATATTTAGTTTATGTAACAAGTAGAATTAGTTGGTGCTGTTCCACATAAAGCACCACAAACTTTTCCATAAAAAGTGGAATTTGACCAGCTTGCATTAGCGTAACAGCTGTATCTTTTGGTAGGGGCATCATAATGAATAAAGTATTTAGAGTTAGCTGGACTTCTATTAGCTAAAGTGTTTCCACTATTAGCATACATATACCAAACCCAAATATCTCCTTGGCAATATCCTCCATCTGAACATCCTTCTGGCAATTCTATATCAAGAACACTCCATTTTGATGCTGTTGAAGAATAAGATCCTGTGGCAAGATAATATCTAGCAATAGAATCATTAATGGCTTTTAGTCTTGTGTATGCATTAACGGCATGTGTTTTTTCTACGGTAAGTTGATATTTAGGTAAAGCAATGACAGCGAGTATTGCTATGATTAATACTACCACCAATAATTCAATTAAAGTAAAACCGAGATTATTTGTCATTGCGGACTTGATCCGCAATCTAGGAAATGGATTCCGGGTCAAGCCCGGAATGACGGATTTGTGTGTGTGTGTGTGTGTGTGGTAAATGCTTTTTTGTTCATGTTTTTATTATACATATTTTCCCATTGTCATTGCGGACTTGATCCGCAATCTAGGTATTTTTCTTTTTTTTATTCTGGATCCCGTATCAAGTACGGGATGACTCCTACGGGTCATTTTTATTATAGCATATTATATTGTTTTCAAATTACTTCCGACTAATGCTTTCCAAGTATCAGAAAAATCTTTTGGTGGAGCAACTTCATAACTCACTCTTTTGCGAGTAATCGGATGTATAAAAGAAATTTTTCTTGAATGAAGCATCAATCTTTTGGATGTCGCACCTTTATATAACCAATCGCCGAGAACGGGATAGCCAAGCCATGACATATGGACTCTTAACTGATTTGTTCGACCAGTTTTTGGGTACAATTCTGCAAAAGCAAAACCTTTTTTCTGTTGTATGATTTTATATCCAGTAATTGCTTCTCGCCCAACCGATGATGCCTTAATTTTTCCGCCAGTCACCCTACCGATTGGCACATTTATCACACCTTCTTTATCTTTTGGCGTACCACATAAAATCGCGTTATAAGTTTTATCCATTTTTCTATTCGCGAACATCTCTTTCAACTTATCTTGCATCTTTTTTGTTTTGGCAATCAACATAACTCCGCTGGTATCTTTATCCAAACGATGTACGATGCCGACCCGTTCGATATCATCGTCCATATCTTTTGGTTTATCGGCTAAAATTATTGATATCAAAGTTTCTTCCGATGCAAATGCTGCTTCAGGAGTTGTTTCCCAAGTTGGACTCAATGGATGTACCAATAGCCCCGATGGTTTTCGTAATACTAATAGATGTTTATCCTCGTGAATCAATAATTTTTTGAGTGTAGTTTCACTGGATTTATTTTGTGGAAAATTGATTTCAATTTCATCATTTTCTTGTAATAGATAAGATGGTTTGACGATTTTATCGTTAACTTTAACGCATTCTTGTTTTATCAAACTTTTCAAAAAGCCACGACTAAATTCTGGCAATTCGCCAGCGATATAAGCGTCCAATCGTTCGGGTTCTGACCTATTAAATTTGAAATTTTGCTTGTCCATTATTTTTTCTTCCTAATTGCGAATATATATACCAGTATAGCAGTTATGAATATCGCTATGCTCAAAATTTGTGAGGGGGAAATTCCAAAAATGAATGTTCCACGTTCGTCGCCTCTGAAAAATTCTATCGTGAATCTTGCGATTGAATATAGCATCATATAGATGATAAATATGCTACCTGTTTTGTGTTTTTTATTGCTGAAAATATGTAATGTTAAAAATATTAATAAGTTTGCGAATATCTCGTAGAGTTGGGTCGGGTGTAATGGTAAATTGTGTAAATGATCTGGTACTAAACATTCGGGGTTTGTGAATTTTACTGCTAACTTCGAATGCGAAATTTTTCCATAACAACAACCCGCTAAAAAACATCCTATTCTGCCGAACATATGTCCTAATGCAATCGCTGGGGCTGTAAAATCCGCAGTTTTTGATATGGAAAAATTTCGCTTTGATACGAAAATCAAACCAGCACAAACAGCACCGATAAATCCGCCGAAATATACAAATCCAGAACGGAAAGTTTTGATTGCATCGATTAATTTTTCGAAGAAATTATCCCCATAGAATCCTGACCAGTGGAAAATCAGATAAAAAACTTTCGCACCGATTAATGCACCGAGAATTAAATAGAAAATATAATCAAAAAAGTCGGTATTATTTTTGAAATTAGATTTTTTTTGGGTTTTATATAAATAAAATATTGCTATCAAATATCCAAATGCATTCATCACGCCATAAGCAGATATTTGTAAAAAACCCAGAGAAATTATTGGTTCTGGATACATTTTATTTTCCTTTTACTATTTCTAAAATCTTTTCAAAGTCTTCAAGCTCAGTATATTTTACTTCTTGTATATCGCAC
>CAYPLD010000052.1:0-7247 GCA_964411485.1 uncultured Elusimicrobiaceae bacterium
TGTCATCCTGAACTTGTTTCAGGATCTTTTAGTAAGATGCTGAAATAAATTCAGCATGACATAAGATTTTTTATTTGTAAGTATTAAAAAAAAACAGACACTCAAAAATTTTATTTTCAAGCTCTGTAATTATTTAGTTGTCCTTACCTAGAATTTACAATATTTTATCAGGCTTTGTAAAGAGCTATATATATTGAATACTCTTTGACATTTGACTTTCCTAATATACTATAATAATTCTATAAATTTTTTTATAGGGGTTTTTTAACAATATGGATACAAGATTTACAGCTAAAGCACAAAAAGTTATCTTAATGGCTCAAGAAGAAGCAAAAAAATTGAATCACGATTATGTCGGGACAGAACATCTATTAATCGCAATTACATCATTAAAAGACTGCGACGGAGCTAAAGTCTTATTATCGCTCGGCGTTGATGCTACAAAAATTCAAAATGAAGTTGAAAAAATTGTCGGTATCGGCGATAGTATGATGCTTCTTGGCGAAATCCCTTTCACCCCTCGTGCGAAAAAATCATTAGAATATGCTTACGAAGAAGCAAAAATTTTAGGCACTCCCCATATCGGAACTGAACATCTATTGCTCGGTATTCTGCGAGAGGAAGAAGGTATCGCTGTACGAATTTTAGAAAATCTAAAATTAAGCGTGAATATTGTGAGAGAAACAATACTCAAGTTTTTGTATCAATTACAAAATCCAACTGCACCAACAGATTTACAAGAACCTGTCAATCCCGAACAACAACAGCCACAAGCAAGAGGTCCTATTCCAACAATGCAAGAGCAACCGCAAGGTAAACAATCTTTATTGCAAGAATTTGGACGTGACCTAACCCAAATGGCGAGAGAGAAAAAATTAGACCCTGTAATAGGCAGACAAGACGAAATGGAAAGAATTATCCAAATTCTTGCCAGACGGACAAAAAACAATCCAGTTTTACTTGGCGAACCGGGTGTCGGAAAAACATCGATAGCAGAAGGACTTGCACAAAAGATAGCAAGACATGACGTCCCAGAGATTTTAGCTGATAAAAGATTAATAAGTTTGGATTTGGCATCAATTGTCGCCGGCACAAAATACCGAGGTGAGTTTGAACAACGGCTCAAAAATATTATTGATGAAATAGAAAAAGCCGATGATATTATAATCTTTATAGATGAACTTCAAACTATAATGGGGGCAGGTGCGGCAGAGGGTGCAATAGATGCATCAAATATGCTCAAACCACCGCTTTCGCGAGGAACTCTACAATGTGTCGGGGCTACGAGTTATGACGAATACAGAAAGCATATAGAGTCTGACCCAGCACTTGAAAGAAGATTTCAACCAGTTAGCGTAGAATCTCCAACTGTCACAGAAACTGTTAATATTTTACGAGGATTGAAAGAAAATTATGAAAAACATCATGGTATAGAATTTACTGAAGATGCACTTCAATCCGCAGCCGAAATCGCAGATAAGTATATAACTGATAGAGAACTGCCTGATAAAGCGATAGATTTATTGGACGAAGCGGGTTCACGAGCTCATTTGGCGGCGTCGGTGAAGCCAAAACATTTCAAAAAAGAAGAACAAGAAATAGAAAAAGTTACTGCAGAAAAATCTAAAGCAATTTTGAATCAAGAATACGAAACGGCGGCGAAAATCAGAGATAAAGAAGAAAAATTAAAGAGCAATCTAAAAACTCTAACAGAAAACTGGGCAAAAGAAAAAACAACTACAAAAGCAAAGGTCACTAGCGAGGATATAGCAATAGTTGCTTCAAAATGGACTGGTATTCCTGTCACGAAATTGACTCAAACAGAAGCCGATAAAATTTTAAATATGGAAAAACATTTGCACGAAAAAATCATCGGTCAGCAAGAAGCTGTTAAATCCGTATCGCAAAGTATTAGACGAAATCGAACTGGCTTGGGTAATCCTAAACGACCTATCGGTGGGTTCTTGTTTTTAGGTCCAACCGGTGTCGGCAAAACAGAACTTGCAAAAACTCTAGCAGAATTTATGTTCGGTGATGTTGATGCAATGGTTCGAATAGATATGTCAGAATATATGGAAAAATTTGCAGTTTCTCGACTAATAGGTGCTCCTCCGGGATATGTGGGTTATGAAGAGGGTGGACAACTTACAGAAGCTATTCGTCGTCGACCTTATAGCGTCATCGTTTTGGACGAAATGGAAAAGGCACATCCAGATATATACAATATTTTACTTCAAGTGTTGGACGAAGGAACTTTGACTGATAACCTCGGACATAAAGTATCTTTCAAAAATAGTGTTATTATTATGACCTCTAATGTGGGTGCTAGACAAATCGCTAGCGGTAGTGGTCTTGGTTTCACGGCTGGTGAAGACGAGCTACGTGATTATAAAGCAATGAAAGGTAAGGCGATGGAAGAAGTCAAAAAGGTTTTCAATCCTGAATTTATTAATAGAGTTGACGAAATAATAGTTTTCCATGGCTTAAATAAAAAACATATGGCAAATATTTTAGAGTTAAGATTAAAAGATGTAGAAGAGAAATTATCTGTCTACAAAATAAAATTAATTTTGACTGATAATGCAAAAAAATTCTTGGTAGAAAAAGGTTATGATCCAAAATATGGTGCAAGACCATTATTGCGTGTTTTGCAAAAAGATTTGGAAGATCCACTCGCTGAACATATATTGAAAAGTAAGTATCCACCTGAAACAGAAGTACTTGTCGATTTAGATGAAAAATCTGGTGATGATATTAAAAATCAAAAGTTAAAATTCGCTAAAAAATAAATTCTTATTATGTAAAAATTACGGACATAGGCAAGGATAAGTGTTTGTACATTTCGCACCTTTACCGGAACAAGTACACTTACATTTACATGTTTGATAATTCGAATCATTAGGGTTACTACATTTACAACTATCTTTACCTGTTAGAGGACAAATACAATCACAATCACAACCTTTTTTACAATCTTTATCTACCCCTGCATCTAAACAACTTTGATCTCCCAGCACACAACAATTTGGATAGTCATCACTATCTGGTGTACAATCTTGAGCTTCGCAAGTAGGATCTCCATTACAACAAGTTGGATAATTTATATCTCCCGGTACACAACATGCTGGATAATTCGCATCGCCACTATCACAACCATCTTGAGCTTCGCAAGTAGGATCTCCATTACAACAAGTTGGATAATTTATATCTCCCGGTACACAACATGCTGGATAATTCGCATCGCCACTATCACAACCATCTTGAGCTTCGCAGGTTTCGTCACCTGCTGGACAACAATCTGGATAATTAGGATCTTCTGGGACGCAACATTTTGGATAGTTGCCATCGCCACTATCACAGCCATCCTCTCCCTCACATTCTTCATCGCCATCACAACATTCTGGATAATCTAGAGAACCAATAGAACATTCCTCTTCAGGAGGATCTGTAGGATCTATGGGATCTGTGGGATCTATGGGATCTGTGGGATCTGTGGGATCTGTGGGATCTGTAGGATCTGTGGGATCTGTAGGATCTGTGGGATCTGTGGGATCCGTAGGATTGATAGGGTTGGTGGGAATGGTAGGGTTGGTAGGAATGGTAGGGTTGGTAGGATTGATAGGGTTGGTAGGAATGGTAGGATTGATAGGACTAGGAACACCCGCTATAATCTCTCGGTCTAGAATGGTATCATCTATAATAACATAATTTGTACCCAAACTTTGACATACTTTTGCACCAAATTTTTCTGTGACTGTTCCTTCACAAATAATATCACCAGCTGTATATTGTGTTCCATCAATTTCAGCATTATCGCCAAGAAGTCTTAATTGGTATCCTTCACCACTATCTGCAATAGCAAGAGTACTACCCTCGTTTACGAGATCAATTTCAAACTCGTCAGATTGTATTTTGAAATCTGATATCGGTTTTGCTTTTGTATCTACATCTAAATGAGAAAATTTGGAGGCATAATTGTCATGAGATAAAAAATATCTTTGTTCGGATTTGTAAATCGTATTTAAAAGTGATTTGGCTTTTGTAGCTTTTACTCTTTCTAAAGTTAGCATATACTTTGGTAAAGCTATGGTTGTAAGAACCCCTATAACCAAAAAGGTTACTAGTATATCCACCATTGTGTGTGCTAAAATTCTTTTCTTGATTCTTTTCACTAAACCTTTTACCTTTTTTAACATTCAAAGACCCCCAACTAAATACTAGCAATTTCTTTTAATTTTTGCCAAACTTTTTCTACCTCTATATCACTCACAGATAGCATTTGACTGGATACCAACTCCGCACCATCTGGATTTTTATATGGTTTCCAAGTTTTGCTGTCCTGAATATCCAATAAACATAATATTGGAGTTTTGAAAACATACCCAAGGTGCATTATCGAGGTACTAAAAACAAATAGCAAATCCATTTTTTGTAAAAATGATGAGACTACTTCTATATTATAACCACTAAAAAATTTTATGTCTTTGCTGATTTTATTTAATTTTAATAAAAAATCTGTGCATTTTTGCTGTTCATTAGGTCCGAATAAATATATTACTTCTATGTTTTTATTGGTAACTATTTTTTTTGTTAGTTCTAGTAATTTATCTTTTCCCCACCTCTTTCCAGTCCAATTGAAATTACCCGGATGAATTAATATTTTGAATTTTTTATTGTCAATTTTTAAATCCTCAAAAATTTGTTGTGCTTTTTGCTCGTTTTTAGGCGTTATTTTTAAGTTAAAATCATCGTAAGAATAAGATGTTTTTAGGTAATCCGCCATTTTTTTATACGCATCTAAAATATGATGTGGTGTGTGGATATCCTTGATTATATTAGTGTAGTGTTTCTTGTATTTTTGCTTTGCAAAACCAATTTTTTTTGTAGCACCAGACATCTTTGTGTATTGAGCAGGATGTTTATAATCCCCGAAAGTTATATCTATACACAGATCAAACTTTCTAAATAGAAAATTGAACAGAAATGTTTTTGGATTACATCCACCATTAAGTTTTGGTACATAGGCAATTTTGTCCACACTGGATATCATTTTTGCAAATGGATAAACATAGTTTCTGACCAATAAAGTAATTTCTGAATTTGGATATTTTTTACGAATAGAATTTAGAAGAGGAACTGCTAAAATTAAATCGCCTATTCTACGATATGCAATTATAAGTATTTTGTGCCGATTTTCATCCATAACTTATTTTATATAATAATTATATACAATAAAAGGGCTAGGTTGGAATATGTCAAAAGTAAGTGTGATAATGTCCTCTCATAACCACGAAAATTTCGTGGAAGAATGCGTGAATTCTGTCTTGTCGCAAAATTTTCAGGATTTTGAGTTCATTATTTTTGACGATAACTCAAAAGACTCTACTGCCGAAAAAATATCAGCTTTTAAAAATAAAAAAATAAAATTTACAGCTCTCAAAGAAAATCGTGGACAATATTTTAATACCAATGAAGCAATAAAATCTGCCAATGGCGAATATATCGCAGTAATAAATTCTGACGATTTTTGGCAAATTGATAAACTCGCACAGCAAGTAGAATTTTTAGATAAAAACTCTAATTGCGGTGCGGTTTTTACTTTTGCGAAAGGGGTAAATAAACTTGGCAATAAAACATTCCGTTCAAGTGTGGATTCCAGCTTTTTCAAAAGTAAAAACCGCAATCGATACCAGTGGCTTTATAGATTGTTCTTTCAAAAGAATAATTTCTGTCACCCAAGCGTCCTTTATAGAAAAAATATCCACGATGAAGTTGGTTTATACAATCCAAATTATTTCAATTTGGCTGACATGGACTTTTGGATACGCGTATTGCAAAAATATGAAATACATATTATCCCAAAAGAGCTAACAAATTTTAGAGTTTTTCGAGGACAAGGTAGCAAAAATAAACATACAAGAAATAGATGTAACTTTGAATTTTTTGGTTGTCTAAATCATTATTTGGACATCAAAAATTTTGATGAACTTAAAAAAATATTCCCAAAAATAAAAGCTAAACATAAAGATATAGAATTAATCCCATATTATATCGCAAGATATGCAATTGATACATCAATTTATCCAATGTCTTATTTTTGGGGATTAAATATTTTAGAAAAAATGCTTACAGACGAAAATCTAGCTAAAAAGCTAAAAGAAAATTTTAATTTCTCATATATAGATTTTATACAACTTTCAGGAAAACGAAAAGTATTTCATCAATCTTTATATCTAAAAATAAAAGATGATTTACGTAAAATATTAAAACTTTAGATTAAACTTAACAAATATTTCTTAAAATCATTATCCTTGTAATCATTTGCAAGTTTTTTTAATTGTTGTTTGTTAATAAATCCTTGTCGATATGATATTTCTTCTAAACAAGCTATCTTTATGCCTTGATTCTTCTCGATAGTTTCTACATAATTAGATGCTCGTAATAAGGCATCATGTGTACCTGTATCGAGCCACGCAAATCCTCGACCAAGATGTTCAACATTCAGTTTTCCTTTTTTAAGATACACATTATTCAAATCCGTTATCTCAAGTTCACCACGTGCCGATGGCTTTAGATTTTTCGCATATTTGACCACATTATTATCATAAAAATATAGACCAGTCACAGCATAGTTACTTCGAGGATTCTTTGGCTTTTCTTGTATCGATTTTGCTTTATTATTTTTGTCAAAATCTACCACTCCAAATCGTTCTGGATCAGTCACATAATATGCAAAAACACTTGCTCCTTCTTTTCTATCAGTCGCGGATTTTAACTTTTCGCTAAAACCTTGTCCGTAAAAAATGTTGTCGCCCAAAACCAATGCTACTTTATCGCAACCGATAAAATTTTCACCCAATATGAACGCTTCAGCTATTCCTTTTGGCTCTAATTGGATTTTATAAGAAATATTCAAACCTAACTCTTGTCCACTTCCAAACACTTGTTCTATCAAACCAATATGTTCTTTGCTTGAGATTATCAAAATGTCTTTTATCCCAGCCAACATCAAAACTGATAATGGATAAAATATCATCGGTTTATCGTAAATCGGTAAAAGCTGTTTGTTTATCGCTTTTGTACATGGATATAATCTTGTACCTAATCCACCTGCTAAAATTATTCCTTTTGTTTTTTGTTTATGTGCCATATTTACCTCGTCCGTATATATTCTTTTAAACTTTCTTCCCAATGCGGGCATCGACCCTCATTATCCATTACAGCATACTTCGGACGCTTCGCTAATT
>CAYPLD010000053.1:0-7222 GCA_964411485.1 uncultured Elusimicrobiaceae bacterium
AATATATGGTAACAAAAGATAGAGCTCGTCTTACAGGATAAATGACAATCAGCAAAAATTGTAATGATGCGTTAGATAGAAGAAGTCTTTTCGATGAAACTGAATCTACTGCTGCTTTAAATTTAATAGATATTACTTTTCAAAAATCCGATGGAACTGGTGATTGCACTAGTACTACATGTACAATAACATTATCAGGTAAGGACTATATTCTTCGACCCGAATTAAATATAGGAGAAACAGGTAAAAATCACACTCAACTTCGCTCAGTTGATGATAATGCTTTTGGAATATTTTATGTCCACACAAAGGATTATTATCCCAATTATACGTACAGATTATTTTGTACTTACGTCGGTATTAACCCCGATGTGAGTGCAGACAGATGTAGAAAGGTAGCAAGAAGTATGGGATCTACTTGTTCTGATAGTGCTGACTCTTGTTATTTCAATTAAATAAAATTTAGCTATAAATTAAAAAGACCCCTAGCCACGTCGTGGACACAGACTCTGTGTGGCTAGGGGGTTTTTTATTTAGTCAGAATATTTTATATCATATATATATGAACGCAAAATTAGCTAATCCACATAATAATGAAACCCCCTTCAAGTTTAAGGGCTATGAATATCTTATGCGAAAAAGAATCCGTCGAGTTCTTTTAGTCGCCGTTCCTTATGATTCTTTTCTATTAACTCAAGATGAAAATATTACAGAAATCATCGCTCAAGAGTATATGGATTTGAACCTTCACTACACTCCAGATATAACAAAAGCTAGTTCTGTTGAAGAAGCACAAAAGTTAATAAAAACTCAAAATTTTGATGTTGTCATAACATTGTCTCAAGTAGGC
The DNA here is from genome assembly GCA_964411485.1 of uncultured Elusimicrobiaceae bacterium. Taxonomy (GTDB): domain Bacteria; phylum Elusimicrobiota; class Elusimicrobia; order Elusimicrobiales; family Elusimicrobiaceae; genus Pseudelusimicrobium. The sequence continues at coordinate 851 of CAYPLD010000053.1, forward strand.
GAAGATAATGTAGGTGAATTTATATCTAGCTTAAAGAAAAATCACCCAGATTTATTTGTTGTTATGATGGCATTTAATATGCTAGAAGTTATGGACTTCCCACAAGACAAAAAAGAACTTTTAGATGGTATGTTTTTATGGAATGGAGATCCAACCCTGTTCGTTACAATTATCAAAATTCTAGAGGATAAAATCAATTTAGATCACGATACCGAAGCAGGAGTACAGGCAATTTTACTAGTGGAAGATTCTATGAGATTTTATTCAATTTATCTTCCATTTTTATATTCTCAAGTTGTTAAACAAACACAAATATTAATGTCCGAAGGTATAAATTTTCAGCAAAAAGTTTTGCGAATGCGAGCACGTCCAAAAATTATTCTTGCGACAAATTATCAAGAAGCAAGAAAACTTTATCTAAAATATAAAAACAATCTATTAGGTGTGATATGTGATATTCAGTTTCCAAATAATGGAAAACAAGATATCACTGCAGGTATAAAATTATCAAGAGAATTTCGAAAGGATAATCCCGATTTACCAGTATTGATGCAAAGTTCAAATCAGAAATGGGCAAGCATTGTACACGAAGAAGGTTTTGGTTTTATTAATAAACATTCGGTAGCTTTGCTCGAGGACGTACAGAGTTTTATATCAGAATATTTTGGGTTCGGAGATTTTATTTTCAAACTACCTGACGGAACTAAAATATCAAAAGCAAGCAACTTGCACGAAATGATAAAAGCATTAAAAACAGTATCTTCAGAAAGTTTGATGTACCATGCAAAAAATAATCATTTTTCCAACTGGCTACTTGCAAGAACAGAATTTGAAATTGCATATCAAATCAAGCCAATACAAACATCTTATTTCAAAGATGGAAAACATTTGAGAAAATATTTGATAGAACTTTTACATCAGTTCATACATAAAAGACATCTTGGTGCAATCGCTGAATTTGATAGAAAACTTTTCAATGTTGCCAGCCCATTTACCAAAATTGGTAGTGATTCTATCGGCGGAAAAGGACGTGGCTTGGCTTTTGTTAATTATCTGCTTGACAAACAAAAATTAATAAATAAATTTAAGGGCGTAAACATAAAAGTACCAAATACTGTTGCACTTGGTACAGATATTTTTGATTTTTTTATAGATCAAAATCATTTTAAGAGTTTAGTAAAAAAAGAAACTAACAATCAAAAATTGGCCAAAACTTTTGCAAAAGGAAAGTTGCCAGAATATGTAAGAAAAAACGTAAAACATATCGCAAGAAATATTAAAGGTCCTATTGCAGTTCGTTCCTCTTCATTACTGGAAGATTCACGAACGCAACCTTTTGCAGGTATTTACGATACGTTTATGCTGATTAATAATCACCCAAATTTGGAAGTTAAAACAGAAAATCTTTTAACTGCAATAAAATACGTTTATGCTTCTACCTATACCAACGAAGCAAAAAGTTATTTGAAACATACTACTCATATCCCCGAAGAAGAGAAAATGGCAGTACTAATACAAGAAGTTGTGGGTAAAAATTATGAGAAAAAAAGATTTTATCCAACATTTTCTGGATTAGCACAAAGTTATAACTATTATCCTATCCCACCGATGAAGTCCGAAGAAGGAATAGTGTATCTTGCGATGGGACTCGGTAAAACTATTATGGATGGATATAAAAGTTTGAAATTTTCACCAAAACATCCGCAAACTCTATTCCAGTTTGCGGATGTAAAAGACTATTTTAATAATTCACAATCTAAATTCATGGGTCTTGATATGACAAAAATAGACGATAAAATAGGTTTTGAGCAAGACACTTATATTAAAACTTATAATTTGGATGAAGCAGAAAATGATGGTACTTTAAAAGATATTGCATCTACCTATTCTCATGAAAATGATACCATATACGACGGTATAGGTAGGCAAGGTGCTCGGCTCATCACTTTCGCACAAATTCTGAAAAACAATTCATTCCCATTGGTAGAAGTTATTGAATATCTCATGGAAAACTTCAAAAAAATGTTAGGTTCACATGTGGAGATAGAATTTGCAGTGGATTTAAATCCTGATGAAAAAGGTAATATAAAGTTCAATATTTTACAAGTACGACCGATGATATCTCGACATTCTATGCAAAAAATAAGTTTGAAATTAGATAAAAAAGAAAAACTCATTGGCTCTAGTCGTATGACGCTCGGAAACGGGTATATAAAAGGAATAAAAGATATAATTTTTGTCAAACCCGAAGCATTTAACACTACAGAAACTCATAATATAGAAATAGAGATAGAAAAAGTAAATAAAAAGCTAATAGAAGAAGGAAAACCATCTATGATGATAGGTCCGGGACGTTGGGGTTCGTCAGATCCATTACTAGGGATACCTGTAAAATGGAATCAAATTTCTAGTGCGAAAGTTATCGTCGAAAATTGTGTGGAAAATCTAAATGTCGAACCTTCATACGGAACACATTTTTATCACAATGTTAGTTCGCTCGGCATTGGATACTTTATGATAAACAAAAAAAATGAAAAAGATTTTATAGATTCTGATTGGATCAATAAACAAAAGTCCGATGATTACAAATATCTAAAGCATATTAAATTGAGCAAACCATTAGATATCAGAATCGACGGTACAAGTTCAAAAGGTGTAATCGCAATATGAAGCTAATAATAAATATAGATGGTGCATCTCGAGGAAATCCAGGACTTGCAAGTTGTGGAATTGTGATAAAAAATAGTGCTGGAAAAGTTTTGTTAGAGAAAGGTGAATTCTTAGGCAAAGCTACCAATAATTTCGCAGAATTTAAGGCGTTGGATATTGCATTGACCCTAACAAAAAGTTTAGGTGCAACAGAGCTTGAAATTTTTGCGGATTCCCAACTTTTAGTAAGACAATTTAATGGTGAATATAAAATCAAGAAAGATACTTTGAAAATTTTAATGGCAGGGATATTTGAAAAACGCAAAAATTTCAAGCAAGTAAAATTAGAACATGTCCGTCGAGAAAAGAACACTGAAGCTGACGCTATTGCTAACCAAGTTTTAGATAAAGCCACAAAAGACATAAAAAAAGCACACTAAAAAGTGTGCTTTTTTTATATAGAAAGTAAATTATTTTACTTTGCTTTTTTTGCTGTTTTTACAGCACTTGCTAGTCGTGATTTTTTTCTTGCAGCTGTTTTCCAATGTATCAAACCTTTTTTTGCCGCTTTATCAATCACACTTGATGCTTTGTTCAAACTTTTAGCATCTTTCTTTTCTAAAACCTCTTTTGAAGAGTTTTTCATCAAAGTTTTGATACCTCTATTTGCACTAGCTCGTTTTTCTGATTGTCTATGAGCTTTTAATCCGCTAGTATGTCGTCCTGTTTTTAACTTTGCCATTTTTTTCCTCGTTTATATCTTGATAAATACATTTTACCTTTTTATAGACGTCTTATCAACTAGTCCATATATGAAATGTCATCGTACGGATGTCGATATAACGGTTGTTTCAATCTCTTTTGGTCGAATACATGCCCGAACAAACCAATAGTTCTACCCAATACGAACAATCCATTCAAACAACCCAACTTGATAACATCATCAATTTCACTTTTCTTAAATTCCTTACAACTTTTCAAAAGATCAACGAAACATACACCGATACAACCATCGACATTTAGAATCAAATTATTTTTCTTTTGAGTAGTGATTTTTTCAACTTCAAGAGCAAAATCAAGAGTTTCGGTACAACTGAAATTCTTTTTGACAAATTTTTTCAAAAGCGTTACCCTCATATCAGGATTATTTACACTTTTCACACGATGCCCAATTCCCGGTATTGGAGTATCTTTTGCTTTCATCTCTTTCATAAGTTCTTGAGGAGTCAAACCACGCTCGATTGCACTTTTGAAAATTTGAGCCGCACCATCAATCGCACCGCCGAATCTTGGTCCGATTGTCAAAAGTCCGCTCACCAAACTTGAAATTATATCTTTACCAGCCCTCGCCGCGACAATACTATTATGTGCTCCGCTAACTGCCGGACCATGATCGGCGGTGAGTATCATAGCTAGTTCAAGATATTGTCGTGCATAAGCAGGCAATTTTTTCTTGAACCACAATAAGCCAATCACTCCACCGATTCCCATTTCTTTACCGATAATTTCTGAAATTTTTATACCATTATATTCCAATTCCTCTTTTTTATCGTTTGATATCGTACAAATAAACGAAGTTGGTTTTCTGATTTTCCCTTCTTTAACAGCTTCCGCATAATCTTTTGGTATAGTTGGCACTTCAACCTCCTTCGCTGGTTTTATTTTTTTAGCTTTAACCAGCTTATCGTAAGTCTGTTTGATTTTTTTATCGTAATCGTCAAAACTATTTGGCACTATTGCACCGGCTTTTTTGAGTGCATCATTTTTTGCATCGGCAGTTTCCAATTTTCCATCGGCTTTTGCTCCTGCATGACCAAACTGAACACCACTTGGGAACATACTCGCACAAGTGCCAGTCACCCAAATTACTAATGGTTTTTTTATCTTCTTTGATTTTAACGCTTCAACAATTTTTAATTCTTCCGTACCACCAATTTCGCCAAGTGCTGTTATCATTTTCACACTTGGAATTTTTTCATATCTCAAAATGTGATCCAATAAAGTCGACCCTGCAAAAGCATCGCCACCGATTGCTATTCCTTCATAAAGTCCATCGGTATTTCGTGCGATGATATTATAACATTCATTCGATAACCCACCACTTTTACTCACAAATCCAACACTTCCCGCTCGGTTCAATTTACTTTCAATAATATTTCCAATTGTACCAGCTGTGTTTCCGATTTTGAAACATCCAGCTTTGATTCCACCAACCGTTGCAGGACCGATTATCATTTTATTTTTTTGCTTTGCATGTTCCGCAATTTGTCTTGCTCGTCTTTCTGGGATACCTTCAGCAATGACCGCAACCGTCTTGATTGTTTTCTCATCCAATGCTTGCATCGTGGTTTTGTATGAACTTCTGAAACTTGCAAAGTTGATTACAACATCACTTTTTTGATGATTCTTTGTAGCAGTTTTTATATCAGGATAAATTGGTATCAAAATTTCTTTTGTACCCATAAAACATTTATGGATTCCTTCTCTACCGGGATTAACTATCGCCGATACCGACGGCTTTTTTCTGCCACAGACGAAATCAAAGTCTAGCATTCTTTGGATGGCTTTTTGTTGATATCCAAAAATTATTGCTGTTGTATCTTTTGAAAATAATTCTAAATTTTTCATCTTACTTGCCTCCTTTTAGAGCCATCGACACAATTCTTGTCATATGAGTTTCCGGTCCGAAAACTTTTATATCTATACCCATTTTTTTGGCTTCTTTTTCGATATTAGCCAAACCTTCTTTATAGTTTGGTCCACCACGGCGTACAAATATTTTTATTTTGTGGCTTTTGATTTTATCCTTAAATTCTGTCAACGCTTGAATGATGCCTGTAAAAGTTTTTGCCACATCCGTAAAGTTTGCAATCCCTCCACCGATAAGCAAAACTTTCCCCTTTGAATTTTTTTCAGCAGTCATCATTTGTAATAATGTTTTCGCGTACAAATATGTATGTTCGGTGGAGGGATTGCCCGAATATTCGCCGTAGTTAGCTAGCTCTTTAGCAAAACCTAAATCACTTACCGTATCGGCGTAAATTACCGATGCACCACCACCTGCTACCATAGTCCAAACTCGTCCTTTTCTGTTCAAAACGGTTAGCTTCAAACTTGAACCAGTTTGTTCATCTAATTCTTTTATAAATTGTTCTTCTTTTGCTAATGTTGTGCCGAAACTTGCAGGAAATTCTAGATTTTTCCAAATATGTGTTGTTTCGAACATTGAAGTATCGTCGACTTTTGCGACCAAATCTAAAGCGACTGGTTCTTTACCTGCAAATGTGAATGGATTAATTTCTAAATATGAAAATCCAGCTTCTCTATAAAGTTTGAATAAATTTTTGATGAATTTTTTAACTTCAACATCTCTGCCTTTGACTTTTGGTAATTTTGTTAGATGTTTATCTGTTAAATCTTCCAAAACTGGAACTTTTATTTCTAAAACTTTATTCCAATTTTCTTCGACATAAATTCCACCTTGTAAAGAGAAATAAATTATGTCATTTTCACGTTCCGATTTTATCGCGACATACATTTCTTCATTCGATTTATGAGCTGTGAATGGTTCGATTAAAAAGTGAGTCAACTTGCCCGTTGTTGTATCAACTTTTTGGGTTTTGTTCATTTTAGATTGAATCCATTTCCAAGTATCGTTAAAATTTTTATTTACACAAAGTAATCCGTGTTTACCACGTTTCCCAAAAAGTTGGTCGGGCTTTG
>CAYPLD010000054.1:0-7094 GCA_964411485.1 uncultured Elusimicrobiaceae bacterium
ATATACAAAAAGTAAAACCACAAGATGTAGACTATATAAAACAACCTAAACTTAAGCTCAACAAAATTAAAAATATTCAAGAATTTTCAGAACATGTTACAAAATGTATGAATAAAAAAAATGAAAGTAATAAATCATTTTCGGAAATGTCTTTTATGGAGAAAATGGAATATTATGCTGGAAGAAAATATAGAAATATAAAAAGGTTTTATAAGAAATATAAGAAATGATTTTCCTTAGAAATGTTTTTGTAGCAATAGATGAGGAGAGGATAAAAGACTTTTATGATTATGGTAAAAAAACACTATTAGAACAAGTTGAGGATATAGAAAGAGTAGAACAAATATTGAATAAAAAAACAGAGGAGAAAGTTTTATGAAAGCATTAATTTTAGCTGGTGGTTTCGGTACTAGATTATCAGAAGAAACCGAAATCAAGCCAAAACCGATGGTAGAAATCGGTGGGAAACCAATACTTTGGCATGTGATGAAAATGTATTCGCATTATGGTGTAAACGAGTTTGTGATACTGCTCGGATACAAAAGTTATATGGTAAAAGAATATTTTGCGAACTATTTTTTACATCAGTCCGATGTGACGATAGATTTGAAAAGTAATAGTATGGAAATTCATAAATCTCAAGCGGAGCCATGGAAAATCACACTTTTGGACACAGGTTTGAAGACAATGACAGGTGGACGAATCAAGCGTGCGAAAGATTATATCGGCGACGAAACCTTTATGCTAACTTACGGTGATGGTGTGTCGGATGTAAATATCGAAAAACTGTTAGAATTTCACAAGAAAAACAAAAAACTTGCTACCGTCACCAGCATAATGCCGAGCGGTAGATACGGAGCAATAGATATTACTGATAAAAACGAGGTGAAATCATTTTTTGAAAAACCCAAAGGTGACGGTAGTTGGATTAATGGTGGATTTTTTGTATTAGAGCCAAAAGTTTTAGATTATATCGATGGCGACAAAACAATATGGGAACGAGAGCCACTTCAAAATATTGTCAAAGACGGAGAACTCAATGCGTTCAAGCATGACGGATTTTGGCAAGCGATGGATACGCTTCGTGAGAAAAACGATTTGGAAAAAATGTGGGCAAAAGAAGAAGCTCCGTGGAAAGTTTGGAAAGATTAAATGAAAGAACTCATAATAAAAACATATAAGGATAAAAAAGTATTTATAACGGGACATACTGGTTTCAAAGGTAGCTGGTTGGCGTTGTGGCTTGCCTATTTGGGAGCTGATGTTACTGGTTATGCATTGAAACCGAATACTAATCCAAGTGTTTTTGATGAACTTAAGTTGGCAGACAAAATCACGCATATTGTCGGCGATATCAGAGATGAGGCAAAGCTGAGCGAAGCAGTAGAAAAATGTCAGCCAGAATTTGTATTTCATCTTGCCGCACAGCCATTGGTTAGTGTTTCTTATGACGATCCAAAATACACTTTCGAAACAAATGCGATGGGACTTGTTAATTTATTTGAAGCTGTCAGAAAAGTGGATAGTGTGAAAGTTTTTGTGAATATTACTAGCGACAAATGTTATGAAAATATGGAAAAGGATTATGCTTATGTCGAAACTGACAAAATGGGTGGATATGATCCGTATAGTTGCAGTAAAGGGATTAGTGAGCTTATAACTAGCTCATATCGTAATTCTTTTTTCAAAGATAGTGATGTGGCAATAGCATCTGCAAGAGCTGGAAATGTTATCGGTGGTGGAGATTGGTCGAAAGATAGATTAGTCCCTGATTGTGTTAAAGCGTTGAGTGAAAATAGGGATATCACAATCAGAAATCCGATAGCTGTTAGACCTTGGCAACATGTTTTAGACCCGTTAATGGGATATTTGTTTTTGGGTGCAAAAATGTCTGAAGATAATAAAAAATTTAATGAAGGTTGGAACTTTGGACCAAAACAAGATAGTGTTTTGAATGTCGAACAGATAGTTTCAAAAGTTATAGAGAGTTGGGGTAGTGGAAAGTATGTCGTTGATAGTTCGCAAAAGTTTCACGAAGCGAAACTTTTGCAACTGAATATAGATAAAGCGACAAATCAACTTGGCTGGACACCTATTTTCAATGTCGATGAAGCAGTCGCGAACACTGTTAGTTGGTACAAAAATTTTTATGATAAAAAAGAAAATGTTTATGATTTTTCAATCGAACAAATTAAATCATATATGGAAAAAATGAAATGATGAGAGTGTTGATAAAAATGTTAGCGAAAATTTATTATAACATCAACAAACCTGATGCACGAAAAGGAAATTATATACCTGCATCTGGAAAGGTTTTAGGTAGTGAGGAACTTTGCAATATGATAGACGCAAGTTTAGATATGTGGCTAACTACTGGTCGTTTTAATGACGAATTTGAACGCAAATTTGCAGAGAAGCTGGGAATGAAACATGCTTTGACTACAAACTCCGGATCCTCTGCAAATTTGCTTGCGATATCGGCTTTGACCTCATCTAAACTCGGTGATAGGCAACTCAAACAAGGTGACGAGGTTATAACAGTGTCTGCAGGTTTTCCGACTACAATCAATCCGATAATTCAAAACGGATTAGTCCCAGTTTTTGTTGATGTAGAAATGGGAATTTATAATATTGATGTTTCACAAATCAAAGAAGCTATTACTCCAAAAACAAAAGCGATTTTTGTCGCACATACACTTGGAAATGTTTTTGAGCTTGATAAAATCAAACAAATTTGCGATGCCAAAAAACTTTGGTTGATTGAAGATAGTTGTGATTCATTGGGTGCAAAATATAATGGTAAGAATGTCGGAACTTTCGGGGATATTGGTACATTTAGTTTTTATCCTGCACATCATATCACGATGGGCGAAGGCGGAGCAGTTATCACACAAAACCCAACACTTTATAAAATTTTAATGTCGATTAGAGATTGGGGTCGTGATTGTTGGTGTCCACCGGGCAAAGATAATACTTGTAATAAAAGATTTAGTTATCAGCTCGGAAATTTGCCGATGGGATACGATCATAAATACACATATTCACATCTTGGTTATAATTTGAAAATTTCCGATTGGCAAGCGGCTTGTGGATTGGCTCAACTAAAAAAATTAGATAGATTTATCACAAAAAGAAAGAAAAATTTTGAAATTTTACATACAGGACTAAAAAAATTCGAAAAATATTTATTATTACCAACTAAATCGCCAAAAGCAGACCCAAGTTGGTTCGGATATACAATTTCGGTGAAGCCAAACAAAAAATTCGATAAAATAGAATTGGTAAAGTATCTCGAGGATAACGGCATTGGCACAAGACAATTATTTGCAGGAAATATGTTGCGACAACCGGCTTATGTGGATAATGATATAAAAATCAGAATTAGAAATTCGGAATTATTAAACACGAAAAATTTAGAACAAAAACATTACGATATGTTGCCAAATTCGGATAAAGTTATGAACACAACTTTCTGGATTGGTGTTTGGCCCGGTTTGACAGAAAAGGACATCAATTATATTATTGATACCTTCAAAAACTTTATAGAGGAGAAAAAACAATGAATAAACTAGAAAAACAAATGGTAAAAACATTAATAGATCTAAAACAAAATCACAATGTTGAAGGAGTAAAAGCTGAATTTGAAGCAGAAGGGACTAGATTAGAGGAAGCATTACGATTAAAAGAGGTTGTAACACGAGCAGGACTAGATTTAACAATAAAAATAGGTGGTTGTGAAGCAATAAAGGATATGTATGATGCACGAGTTATCGGAGTGAACACGATAGTTGCCCCTATGATAGAAACAGCATATGCGTTCAAAAAATATATTAATGCAGTGAAAATGGTATTTCCTGAGGAAGAACGAAAAGAAACAAAATTTTTGATAAATCTAGAAACAATAACAGGTTTGAAAAATATTGATGAAATGTTAAAAACTCCAGAAAAGGAATATTTAGATGGATTAGTTTTAGGACGAGTCGATATGACAGGTTCAATGGGTTTATCGAGAGAGGATATAAATTCCGATAAAGTTTTTGATATTGCAAACGAGTTAGCAATAAAAGCAAAAGCACATAATTTAGAAATGGTAATAGGCGGTGGAGTTTCAGCTGATTCGCTTTCGTTTTTTAGAAAACTTCCAGAAAATACTTTACATAGATATGAAACGAGAAAAATTATTTTCAATGCCAAAAAATCCTTAAAAGCTGATCCAGAAGAAGGGATCTTAAAAGCTGTTGGTTTTGAACTTATGTGGCTAAAAAATAAAAGAGATTTCTACAGTGTCATCCACAAAGAAGACGAAAAGAGAATTATTATGTTAGAAGATAGATATAAACGTCTTATCAAAAAAGCAGGTGGTGCAGTAGGAGTTAAATAAGCATGATAAAAGTTTCCGATTATATAGCGAAAAGACTTGTAGAAAAATATGGTGTCAAGGATATTTTTATGATATCTGGTGGCGGTGCTATGCATCTAAACGATAGCTTTGGAAAATATCTAAACTATATTTGTAATCATAATGAACAAGCAACTGCGATGTCAGCCGAAGGGTATGCCCGAGTTAAGGGTGGTTTGTCGGTTGTGAATGTAACTACTGGCCCGGGTGGGATAAATTGTCTGAATGGTGTTTTTGGTCAATGGACAGATAGTGTGCCTACCTTATATATTTCTGGACAAGTAAAATTCGAAACTACTATTTATCATAATCCAAAAGCGAAAACACGACAAATTGGTGATCAAGAGGCCGATATCGTAAGGATTGTTAAGCCGATTGTGAAATATGTCAAAATGGTGACGAATCCTTACGATATCGGCAAAGTTTTAGACGAAGCGATATATCATGCGACCACTGGTAGAAAGGGTCCGGTTTGGATTGATATACCAATGAATGTTCAAGGTGCGATGATAGATGAAAGAAAATTGAAAAAATTTGTCGTACCAAAACAAAAAAAACAAGATTTGAAAATTTCAAAAGTGATTGATGTTTTGAAAAAGTCAAAAAGACCAATAGTTGTAGCTGGAAATGGAATAAATATCGCTGATGCAAGAACAGATTTGAAAAAGTTTTTGAAAAATTTTAATTTGCCAGTTTTGACAACATTTAATGGCTTGGATATTATCGAAACGGACAACAAAAATTATATCGGTCGGATTGGAACAGTCGGACAAAGGGCTGGAAATTTCGCATTGCAAAATGCAGATGCGATTTTATTTTTGGGGACAAGAAATAATATCAGACAGGTGAGTTATAACTGGGAAAATTTTGCGAATAGAGCCAAAAATAAAATCGCAGTTGATATTGATAAAGCAGAGCTCAATAAACACACACTCAAACTTGATGTCAAAATAAATGCTGATGTGAAAAAGTTTTTGCAAAATATTAATAAGAAAAAACCAGTTAAATGTCCAAGTGATTGGCTCAAATGGTGCCGAGTTCGAAAAGAAAAATATAATCCGATTAAAAGCTACAAGAAGGGGTCAAAAAACAAGTTGAACCCATATTATTTCGTCGATAGACTAACTACGCATATGAAACCAAAGGATATTATGGTAACAGCGAATGCGTCTGCATGTGTGTGTGCTTTTCAGACTACTGTCATCAAAAAAGATCAACGAATGTTTTGGAATTCTGGAAATGCAAGTATGGGCTATTGTTTGCCTTCATCGATTGGTGCTTGTGTAGCGAATAATAAAAAATCAATCGTTTGTTTGACTGGCGAAGGTAGTATGATGATGAATCTACAAGAACTTCAGACAATCAAAGATAACAAACTGCCTGTAAAAATTTTTATTCTGAATAATGATGGATATGTTTCTATTATTCAAACACAAAGCAATTTTTTCAAAGGTCGGATGACGGCTTGTACTACAAAAAGTGGTATTGGTTTTCCGAACTTTGAAAAAATTGCAAAAGGATTTGAGATTGACTATATAAAGATTAATGATCCAAAAAAAATGGATACACAAATCAAAAAAGCATTGAAAAGTCAAAAAGTAATGATATGCGAAATAATTTTAGATAAAAATTATATTTTCACACCAAAAACATCATCGAAAAAGCTACCAAATGGAAAAATGGTATCAGCTCCAATCGAGGATATGTATCCGTTTTTATCAAGAAAAGAATTTTCCAAAAATATGATAGAGGATTAATATGAATTTGAACATTTTAATAACTGGTGCTGGTGGTTTTATAGGTAAAAACCTATCGGAATATCTTGTCGCCAATGATTATAATGTTTTTAGTGCTAGCCATAAAGATTTAGAATTATTAAACGAAGAATCTGTCAAAAATTATATCGAAAAAAATAAAATCAATTTTATTATCCATTGTGCCGCGACCGGTGGAAGTAGATTGACTGGTTATGATAAAGATAAAAATGATGTCGTTGATGCTAATTTACAAATGTTTCAGAATTTGCAGAGTTGTATGACACCACAAATGCGTATGATTTCGTTCGGAAGTGGTGCGGAATACGATAAAAGTCAACCGCTTGCCAAAATCAGCGAAGCTGATTTTGGCAAGTCAGTACCACAAGACGATTATGGTTATGCGAAATATCAGATATCAAAGTTAGTAGAAGAAACTGACAATATCACCTGCCTACGCATATTCGGTTTATATGGTAAATACGAGGATTATCGGTTCAAATTTATATCTAATGCGATTGTGAAAAATTTATTAAAAATGCCAATAGTTATCAATCAAAATGTCATTTTTGATTATCTGTATATTGATGATTTCTTGAAAATCGTAGAAATTTTTATAAAAACCCCACCAAAAACAAAGTGTCTAAATATTACTTCAACCAAAAGCATAAGTTTGGTAGAAATAGCTGAAATAATCAATGAGATTAGCGAATTCAAAAGCGAAATTATTGTGAAAAATAAAAATTTGAATAATGAATATACTGCAAACAATGAAAAATTACTAAAAGAGTTGGGAGCTTTTAAGTTCGCGAGTTATAAGCAGGGTATAGAACAGCTTTACAATTATTACAAAGATAATTTAGACAAATTAGATTTAGAATGCGTCAAAAAAGACGAATACATAAAGCATTGCAAAACGAAATAGGGAGTAATAATGTCAA
>CAYPLD010000055.1:0-6961 GCA_964411485.1 uncultured Elusimicrobiaceae bacterium
CTATTTTCGTATTTAGCTAAATATGAAAATAGATTATATATAGAGGATTAACTCGGATTTTTGTAGAATAATTATATGAACAGCCAAAAACTTTTAGAATCTTATAAAAATTATCTGACCCTCGAAAGACAGGTCAGCCACAATACATTCTTAAGCTATTTCGGTGATATCAAAAAGTTTTTGGCATACTGCGATAAAAAAAATCTAGATTCAATCAAAATCGATAATATAGAACTCGATAAATATTTTTGGCATCTAAAACAAACCAAACTTTCCCCCGCTAGCATTTTTAGAAATATGGGTGCGGTAAAAAGTTTTTATAAATTTTTGATGCTTGATGAAAAAATCAAAAAAAATCCAACAGAAACACTTTTATCACCAAAACTATCACAAAAAATTCCAAAAGAATTGAGCATAGAACAAATGCAAAAACTTTTGAGCTATCGACCAAAAAACTTTTCACAACTTCGCACAATCTGTATGATAGAACTGTTATATGGTGCTGGTATCCGAGTTTCAGAACTGATAAATCTACAATTAGAACATGCTAATCTCGAGGAAAACTGGCTGATTGTGTTTGGGAAAGGTAATAAACAACGAATGATTCCAATAAACAAAAAAGCTGGGCTATTACTTTTACAATATTTGGCAGAACGGGAAAAAATATTTATCAATAAACCACCACAAAGCGAAGTTTTTTTGAATAACCGTGGACAAAAAATAAGCAGAATTTCCGTTTGGAAAGATATAAATAGTCTAGCTAAACTCTGCGGAATAACTCAAAAAATACATCCTCATTTATTTAGACATACTTTTGCATCACATCTTTTGGAGGGTGGTGCTGATTTACGAAGTGTACAGGAAATGTTAGGACATGTAAATATTTCTACAACCCAGATTTATACGCACATAGATAAGAAAAACATCAAGAAGAAACATAGCAAGTTTCACCCAAGGAGTTAATTTATAGTTTCGAGGTCAACATATCTGTACTTTCTTTAGCATACTTTTTACGATTCTTCTTTGCTTCTTTAGCTTCCTCTGAAATTGCTTTGCTTTCCGCCTCTAGTCTTTCTACTTCAGATTCCAAATATGCTATATGCTCGTCTGTAATACGCAAGAAATTATTGTATATATTCTCGGTAGAAACTTCTCTTTGTGCAGATGTAACTGCTCGCTGATATTCGGTAGATAAGTTTGTCATTATTATAGAATTATGAAAATCCATCAAAAAAGCTTTTATATCATGCTCGTTCATACTGAAAACATTTATTATATAAGTTGCACTTTTTATTGCCTGCTTATAATAACCTTTTATTCCAGTTTGAGCTTCGCTAAAATTTAGAAATCTTAATGTTTGTGGACTATATTCCATTAACATAACTTCTATTTCTGTAGGATCATAAGCATTTCTTTTTATTTTTCGACAATCAAAATAAGGTTTGCCTTTTTTTAGATAAGTTAAAAGTTCTCGCCATCTCATAAGCTTTAGTGTTTTTTCAGATACGGCAACGGTGTCTTTATGTACAACTATTTCATCATCTTTACGACCACCAAAATATTTAAGTAATGGATCTAAACTAACTACACTTAAAGCATCTTCAACACCAGATGAAAAAGCCCCTTGTTCATCTTTTTCTGAAGCAACTGCAATAGGACGTCCTTGTTCGTCGAAAGTAAATTGATTTTGAAATAAAAATATCTTTTCCAAATCTTCAATACAAGTGCATTCTTTTTCTACGGAAGTTTTTTCGTTAGCATACAGACAAGAAAACCCTAACAGTAAAGTTAGTGAAATAATTAAAACTTTTTTCATCTGATACCCCTAACCTAAACTTAAAAATTACCTTGCTGCTGTTTTGAAAAAATTATTTCCTCGTGATCCTCTTGCAAGACGTGGCATACCGATCATTTTATCTGCAACTAAAGTTACATTTTTGGAGTTTGTTTTATAATTCTGAGTAGCTTCACTGAAAATATCGCCGGTTTTCAAAACTCCAAGCTCGCCGTGATTATTGATATAAACTTCTACTTTTAAGTTTTCACCTAATGCGTCTATTAGTAAATCTTGTTCTGTAACCTCGAAAGCAAGCGGGAAAGATGGGTTTATCATTCTCTTTATCGCAACAGGCACATCTGCCTCGTTTTTTACAACTATCGAACAGGTATTATTAGGTATCTCTGCTCGTTTTTGTAATCTATCGG
The DNA here is from genome assembly GCA_964411485.1 of uncultured Elusimicrobiaceae bacterium. GTDB lineage: Bacteria > Elusimicrobiota > Elusimicrobia > Elusimicrobiales > Elusimicrobiaceae > Pseudelusimicrobium. The sequence goes on from CAYPLD010000055.1 coordinate 2,206, forward strand.
ACACTTCAACTTTACCAGCTATATAAAATCTTGGTTGCTGTTTGTTGTTATATAAAAAATATCCGCCTATCGTTAAGCTGATTAATGTTATTAAAACGACTGTTCTCTTCATTTGTTTTATCCTTGATTTTTTCCTTGTTTAACCTTACTACATAACACTTGTTTCGCTAATGTTTCAATGCCACCTTATGTTAGCCGTTATTTAGTGTACTTTGTGAATCCCCATAAATTTCTATTATACACCCAACCAGTTGTTTCAGCATCATCTGTAACTTTATACCAATTGCCTTTTCTTTCTAGAAACTTAAAAGAGTATCCTTTTTTCACTACCCATACCGCTGGATTATTATCGCCTGCACCGGATCGAACATTTACATCTTGTTTTGCACTCATTCCCGGTGTTTCACCTAATAATGTTTTGTGTACCCAGCCCCTATAACCTTCAAATTCTTTTACTTCTACCCATTCTTTATCGTCGCTAGTGCTTAACATTTCAACGGGAGTATATTTCCACATGTAAAATTTTATATCGCAATCCATCGAAGGACATGTTCTCACATTCCCCCTCTTAACTGATATATTTGCATATTTTGCAGCGTCTAATATAGATGTAGTTAAAAACGCCATCGAAAATAAAATTATTATAAAAATAGCTTTTTTCATTGCACTTCTCCTTAAAAAGAAACCTAGTTAATATTATAAAATAATATGTCGATAGATACAAGCAGGGTTTTAGCTTGTACTCCTACCTAACAAATATACATATTTTGATAATTTATTGAGAAATTGATTTACCACTGGTCGACATTCCGTATCTATACAAAAAGTTTCCGCTGTTCTTACCTTCGCTCGGACTATATTGTATAAGCTATCTCGCTCGTTCTTGCCCGGTACCGCAAATGTTTGCCGTTTTGGCAGGCGATTTTCTAAAAATGAAATATTTTTGGATAAATCACTCACATATTTCTTCAAAATCATTACGCTCTTTTTATCGCCTGCCAAAACGGCAGACGCAGTCATGATTTGAACTTGAATATCATACAATTTCTTTTTCAAAGCATTGCTTTTGGATTTATTACGCAAAAGACCAGTAAAACATACTGCTTCATCTAACGAACTTAATGTCTTGATAATATTACTACTCTTTTTCAGATTTTTTTTATTGAGCGTATTGGTTATCCCTTTATCGCCTTTTGATAATTTTGTCATTTTTCGTCTGCTTCCTAATAAGTTATAATAATTATGATAACCAATTTAATGAAGGGGTGTCAAAAATGAAAGACAAAGTAAAAAAAGTGATAGAAGAGATCAGACCATTTCTACAAGCTGACGGTGGCGATTTAGAACTAGTAAGTGTCGACGAAAAAACAGGTATAGTAAAAGTTCGTCTAACAGGTAGATGTGGATGTTGTCCAAGTGCCCAAATGACCCTTAAAGCTGTGGTAGAACAAAAAATCAAAGAAGTTGTGCCCGGCATAAAAAGTGTCGAACGAGTAAATTAGCACAGAGTCTGTGCTCACATTGTGCCTTCGGCTTGCATGTTATTACCTCTCCCGTTGGGAGAGGTCGACTAATCAGAATGATTAGCGAGTGAGGGCTATGTTTCAAAACACAAGAAAAGAAATGCTTATAGATTTACATACTCACAGCAATTGTTCCGACGGAACATCTAAACCAAGAGATCTTATATTTGAAGCGAAAAAAGCTCGGTTAGAGCTTTTTTCGCTCACAGATCACGATAGTTTAGAGGGCATATCTCAAGCTCAAGAAATTTCCAAAAAACTAAACATCAATTTTATAACCGGCGTTGAAATCACAACTTGCGAACATGAACATACTCATGTTTTAGGTTATAATATCGATACTAAAAACAAAGATTTATTAAACTTATTAGAAAAAAATAAAAAAGATAGAATTTTGCGTGTAAAAAAAGCCGTACAACAACTCGCAGAAGCTGGCGTCAATATAACCGAACAACAAGTTTTCGATAAAGTCAAAAATTCCGCCTCTCGAGCTCATATTGCCGATGTTTTAAGACAAAATAAAATCGTAGCTAATCGTCAAGAAGGATTCCGACAATATCTCTTGCCGGGAAAGTCAGGATATGTTGCTCCCATTGGTTGTACTTTACAAGAAGCAATTTCTGTAATAAAACAGGCAGGTGGAATCGCCGTTATGGCACATCCCGGTCTTATAAAAAAACATTGGAATTTTCCTGTTTGGAAAGAACTTGGTTTGGACGGACTCGAAGTTTATTATCCATCACATTCAGCACAGATGAAAAAAGATTTGTTTGAGATTTGCCAAAAATATGACTTTCATATTTTTGGCGGTTCAGATTATCATGGACCAAAAGCCAGTCGAATATCGAAAATGGGAGTAAATTTTCCAGAAATATATTTTGATAAGCTCAAAACATTGCTACAATAAAATTATGAAAGTAATATCACATCGTGGTGCAAGTTTTTACAAGTTAGAAAATAGTCTTGATGCTTTTGCCGTCGCAAAAAGTATGGGTTCTACTATGTTCGAACTTGATGTGCATCTAACAAAAGATAATAAAATTATCGTGCATCATGATTATAATTTGAAACGGCTTTTCAAAAAAAACATTGAAATAAAAAACACAAATTATAAAGACTTGAAAAAATATATTCCAACATTGTCAGAAGTTTTTGATGTTCTGGGCAAACATTGTTTTGTTTGTGTTGAAATAAAAAATGATGATAATAAATATCCAAATATAGAATATTTTGTATTAAAAGAAATTTACAAATCAGGATTTCAAAACAATGTTTGCATATCTGGTTTTAATTATAAAACATTACAAAATGTTAGAGATTTGGACAGAAAAATTCACATTGGTTGTTCGACGAGAGATTTTGATTTAAGATTAGCAAAAAAAATAAAAGCAAAAAGCATTCATATTAGCAAAAATCGTGTTAATAAAAAAATAGTAGAAACAGCACATAAAAACAAAATGCAAGTTTTTGTTTATACAATTAACAGCGAAAAAGAGTTTGATAAAATAAAAAAACTGCATGTTGATGCAGTTTTTTCTGATAAACCTGAATTAGGTCAAAAAAATTATTTTAAGGTTTGAACCGTTCTGGTTTTTCCCATAACCTTTTTTCTGCTTTATAAGATTTTTCTATCGGCACACCGGGAATTTTCGGTTGATTATATTCATCAAATTTATAAACACTGGTTTTTTCGTCAGAATAAATATCAAATACATATTCGGATTCTTTCACAGGTCCTGTCTTTGTTTTTTCCATTTCGGTAAGTCTTGATTTTTCACTTTCGTCTATATCTTCTTCTAAATAGATTATTTCAGGTGTTTCAATCCGCTCTTCTCTATACGTAGAACTAGCACAACCTATCAACAAAAGTAAGCTAAAAATTATTAACAAAAACTTCATATTATTTACTGCTCCTATTAGCAGATACTACAATATTTTCTAACAAACAGGCAAGCGTCACTGGACCAACTCCGCCCGGTACTGGACTTATTTCAGATGCAAAATTTTTGACATTCTCAAAATCCACATCACCACAAAAATTCCCGTTTTCGTCCTCGTTAGTACCAACATCTATCACAATAGTGCCTAGTTTCAACATTTCTTTTGTCAAAAATTTTGCTTTCCCTATCGCCGATATAACAATATCAGCTTGACTCAAACTTTTGGTAATATCTTTTGTACGAGAATGACAAATTTTCACGGTTGCATTTTTGGCGAGAAGCATATGTGCGAGTGGTTTTCCGACCGTTATTGAACGACCCAACACCACAACTTCTTTGCCACTAACATCGACATTATGAAAATCCAATAATTTTATCACGGCTAATGCAGTACATGGCACAAATCCGTTCATGTTTTTTATATCGTCAAATGTTTTGCACATATAAAGTTTACCCATATTCGCGACACTGATACCATCAATATCTTTCGATGGATTTATATATTCTATGTAATTTGAATTTTCCAATTTTGGTGGAAGCGGACGTGCGATTAATAAAGCATCTAAATTTTTATCAGCTGACGCATCTTTTATAATTTTGATAAATTCTTCAAGATTGGTATTATCATCTACTTGAATTATTTTACCTTTGATACCAAGTTTTTCAGCTGATTTAACTTCTTTTTGCATATATATATCGGAAGCATAATCATTTTTATTAGAAATTCCAAGCAAAGTTATATCACGACCCAATTTCGCAGAAATTGTTTTGACTTTATCAGCAAGCGGTAGTCTGATTTGTTTAGCTAATGTTTTACCTTCTAATATTTTCATCATATCTATATTCTACCAAAAAACCTAATAATATTTTTTCTCCCTTTTGTACAGGTCATGGACACAGACTCTGTGGAGCCGACACGAAGTGCGATGGGTTTTAATATTTCTTTGTCATTGCGAGAAATTTGTGAAAATTTCGTGGCAATCTCATTATTATTTTTCTCCCTTTTATAAAGGGAGTACCTGAGAAGCAGGGGAGGGATTTATTTTTATTAATCTATTTGCATATTTGGCTCAATACGAAAATAGGTTAATTTGTTTTATAACAAAAATAAGCAGAAAAAATAAGGTTATTTTTTTAGTTGGTTTTTGGAATATTTAATAGGCTGGGGTATGTTTTTACAAACCAAAAGGCAGACGGTTCTTAAAAAACATACCCTAGCCTCTTACATTCGTAATATTGCATATTCCAAAAACCAACGAGTGGCACGAGAGACGAGGCCACCCCTTTTTGGGG
>CAYPLD010000056.1:0-6958 GCA_964411485.1 uncultured Elusimicrobiaceae bacterium
CACCCTTATCCTCTTTTATAATAATATGTGCCTGGGTGGCGGAATTGGTATACGCGTACGTTTGAGGGGCGTATGTCGAAAGACTTGAGGGTTCGAGTCCCTCTCCACGCATTTTTTTCTACTATCTCTCCGTTGGCCTTCGTTTGGAGCACAATGAATGAAAAAACTAGTAATATTAAATTTAGATAATAAACACACACAAACCAAAGATTTCAAAAAATTTTTAGAGATTTTATCCAAAAATGAGAACATTATTTTGGACAACAAAAATAATATAAACAATCAGAACACATATTTAATCACGGACAACTCAAACGAAGTAAAAATCGCAAAAAACAAAGGCATTCACACGGCGATAATAACTCAAAATTGCGAAAACAAAAAACTAATAATAAATTCCGGTGCGGAACTCATAATAGAAGATTTTCAAGACTTAGAAACTTGGTTGATATGGCTTGGTTTAGAAAAAGATCCGAAAGGAGTAAAAACATCAACTTATATGCTTCCAGAAACAGCGATAGATCATATTCACGTTGCAAGAAACGGCACAGATTTACAGGAGGAATAAAATTATGCAAACAAATTGGCACGAGTCAGTAAAAATTTTTATAGACGAATTATCATCATCAAATCCGACACCCGGCGGTGGAGCGGGAGGGGCGGTCGCAGGAGCGATGGGTTGTGCATTGGCACAAATGTCAGCATCCACAACTTTGAAACTCAAAAAAACACCAGAAGAAAATAAACCGGATTTACAGGATTTTGTGAATGAAATTGATGAACTCAAAAACATTTTGACACAAACATCATTAGAAGATGCTGAAGTATATCAAGGATATACAGAAGCAAAAAAAATCCCAAAAGAAGATAGTTCAAGAACCGAAAAAATGCAACAAGCGTTAATAAATGCCACACAAACCCCATTAAATGCGTGTAAACATTGTAAACACGCACAAGAGAAAATTCAACAAATAGAAAGCAAGATATCGTCGATAATTATATCGGATATCGTTTGTGCTAAAAATTTGCTCGTTTGTGCTAAAACTTGTTTGTTGGAAAATGTAAAAATTAATTTAAAGTACATAAAAAATGAACAAATAAAACAAGATATCGAGCAACAAATTTCCAGCTTGTAAAAAGCATTTGCTAATGTCATAAAAATATATATAATAAAGCGTAAGGAAATTTTTAAATTTTAAGGAAGGTATAAAATATGAAATACTGGGTGCACATAAATAATAAAGTTCTGGGTCCATATGAGGAAGCAGAGCTAAAAAACGTAGAAGATTTTACACACGAAACTTTGATTTATCCTGAAGATGCGAAGGAAGGGGAAACCGAATGGAAACCTGCAAATGAGATTATAGAGATAGAACCTAATACCAACTCAGATACGAAAGCAGAATTCACAATACCAGAATCCATTAGCAAAATATCTGCTGAAAAAACGATAAAAGAAAGTGTCGATAGACTTGATAAAACTTTAATGAGTCTGAAAACAACAATTTCAAAATCTGCTGAAATGACTAGCGGAGAACAAAATATAATTGAGAAAAAATTAGACGAATTAGGAAAAGAAATGTCTGCATTTCGTACTGATATGAAAGATTTTTTAGATCAAACAAAAAAAATGAATGAAGAGTTATTTAAAAGAATTAAAGAACAACCAGAACCAGCTATTGCACCGCAACCCCTTTCCGATTCACAAAAAGAAGATACCATAAAACTTCATATTCCAGCCGAAGAACCGAAAGAAGATGAAGAAAAACTAGAAGAAAAACCTGAAGATAAAACTGAAAATGTCATAGGTGAAACAAAAGATAGAGAAAATGATGAGAAAGACGAAATAACAGTATCGCTAGACAAAGAAGAAAATGTAAAAACATTAGAATCTTCGACCGAAACACTGAAAAAAGCCAAAGAAGATTTGAAAGATACCATAATGGAAGCTCAACAATATCCCGATGTTCAAGCAGAGGAAGATTCAGAAAACAAGAAACTTGAAGAAGAAGCTCAAAAAGAAAAAGAAAAAAAAGATGGTGAACTAGAAGTTGTAGATATAAAAACAGAACAATCGCTTATCAAAGAAGAAGATAAAGACAAACTAAAAGAAGAACCAAAAAAAGATGAAGAAAAAACTCCTGAAGAAAAAGAAAAACCAGAAATAGAGAATGAAAACAACGAAGACAAGAAAGAAACTCTCGACGACGAAGCAGACGATAATCTAAAAATTTTAGAAAGGACTATAGAAGAAGTTAAAAAGGCAACTGAAAAAGAAAAAAATCAAGAAGAGGATGATATTGTCGTAGAAGAAGAAAAAAAAAGTGAAAAAAGTGAAGATGCTCGCAAAAAAGAAGAGATTGTAGAATCTTTATTGACACCAGAAGAAGATAGTGATGATGCTAAAAAGGACAATAAGGATGGTCAAAACAAAACATTATCAGAAATGGTTTTAGAAGACTCTACCTCGGTAATATCAGATTTTCTACCAACTCAAAATATAGATGAAAAGAGTAGCGACGAGTTAAGCAAAGAAGAAATTGAAAACCTAGCTGAATCAATAGTAACAAAAAATGATAATAATACTGATGATAATGAAAAATCCAGAATAGATTTAGTATCAAAAGGCATAGATCAATCCAAAATGGATCATACACAAGATTCTGCTAAAAACAGAAAAAAACCTAAAGATATAAAAACTATACCGGGTGACGAAGAAGAAGTTGTATCCGATAGCCAAGAAAAACCTCACCCCATGGATACTCTAGAAGAAGCCGTAGACAAAAAACAAACCTCTACTGAAGAATCAGAAGAAAAACCAAAACCAGAAGTAGTAGAAGATGCTAAAAGTGATGGCACTTTAGTAAAACCTAAATCAAAATATTTGCTGATAATTCTAATAATTGTATTGCTCATTGTTGCAGGTTATTTTATGGGATTCGATAAATTCCTAAAAAATTCTTATGGCTCTAAAAAAGAAGGACAAATAATTCAAACTAAAATACCAGCAGTTGAATCAGAAGAAGCTCTGACGGGAGAGCTAGAAACAGAAAGTGGCGATGAAACAACAATGCAAGATGATGGATTTGTAACGTCAGATGATCTGGTATTTCCCGGTGAAGAGAGAATAGTAGATGAAGGTCAACCGATAACTGAAACAACCCTTATTACACCTACCGCAGAAACTACCATGGAGTACGAAGTAAAAAATCATAAACTTCCAACGGGTCTTAATTTAGAAGAAACTATCATAAATAAGCATATGAAAAATAAAGATAAAATTGCATGGCAAATTCAGGAATCTGTCGAGAATAATATTTATTCTATATTTGTGAGAGTACCTCCGGATAATGTGAATCAAACATTTGCGACTGTGTATTCTTTGAATTATGATGCAGGTACAAAAGTTTTGACTGCGACAAATTCCGAAGCAAAAAATTTAGTAGAACCAACACCAATTTCTACTACACCGTAATAAAAAAATTTTAACAAACAAAAAGCCGAGCTCACTTTAAGCTCGGCTTTTTTAAATTTAACCTCTCCCTTTGGGAGAGGACGACTAATTCGAAGAACTAGCAAGGTGAGGGCTACGTTTCATTCTCCCCCTTTCGTAAAGGGGGAATTAAAGGGGGTTTTAATGTTTCTTTTTGTTATTAATATTTACCCTGGATTGCGGATCAAGTCCGCAATGACAGGGAGTTGAGATTGCCACAGCGATTTTTTATTTTATTTTTTTGTTTCAATCTATTTGCATATTGAGCCAAATATGCAAATAATAGTTAATTTGTATTATTGACCTGTTTAGCTAAATAGGTTATTATTATTTTCAGTGTTTTTTATTTGTTATGAGATCGCCACATCGATTTTTTTGTTTAATAAGCTATTTATCAATTTGGCTAAATTGATAAATAGCTTTGTCATTACTAGGAGCAAATAAATTTGCGACGTGGTAATCTCAAAAAAAATCGTTGAGGCATCGAGGATCTCGACTCGCAATGACAAGACAATAAATCCCTCTTGTCTGCTTCGCAGTCTTTCTCCACAGAGCCTGTGTCCCCGACCTTTTGAAAAAGGGAGAAAATACAAAATAAGGAAATTTTTAATTAATAAATGACCTTCAAATTTGATGGGATTTTTTATTTTCTTTGCAACGACTAGTCCATTCAGCGAATACTGCGAAGCAGTAGCGGGACTTTAGGAGCAAAAAAATGAAAAAGCACTCAAATTTGAAGGTTATTCAGCCCAGATTTTTGATAAATCTATCAAAACATTTATCGCACTATTCGCCGTATTCAACGATATCCACTCGTACTTGCCATGTAAATTCGATGGTCCACAGAAAATATTTGGCGTTGGTAATCCCATAAAACTTAATCGAGATCCGTCAGTACCACCTCGAATCGCCTGAACTTTCATCTCAATACCATTTTTTTTCAAAGCTTTATCTAAATTTTCCATAACCATTTTGTTTTCAGATTTATCTAAAACTTCTCTCATATTTCTGTACTGCTCGCTGATTGTCAATTTGATTTTTGAAGTTGGATATTTCTTTTGTTTTTCAGCAACAATATCTCTCAAAAGTTTTTTGTGTTCTTCTAGTTTCGAAATATCGTGGTCACGAATTATTCCTTTTATTTCTGCTTTTTCAATCGTACCAGACCCATCCATAAAACAAATAAATCCTTCTCTCTTTTCAGTAGTTTCAGGTAATTTATCCTCGGGCCAACTGGAAATTATATCACTAGCAATTCTCAATGCATTCATCATCAAACCTTTCGCCGTACCCGGATGATAACTCTTTCCTTCTATTTCTATCAAACAAGAATCTGCATTGAAACTTTCATTGTCAACTTCGCCAAGTAAACCACCATCAAGAGTATATGCATAATCTGCACCAAATTTTTTGATATCAAAATTATCTACACCTTTTCCAACTTCCTCATCAATCGTAAATCCAATCTTTATCTCGCCATGTTTCACTTCAGGATTATTTATAAAATATTCCGCCATACACATTATTACAGCAATTCCACTTTTGTCATCACCACCTAAAAGTGTGTCGCCACTCGCGGTGATGATATCGTCACCTTTGTAATCCAAAAGTTCAGGACTATCTTTGGGAGATAAAATCACATCCAAATCTTTGTTTATGACGATATCATCACCGCCATAATTTTTGTGTATCTGCATTTTGACATTCTCACCGCTAGCATCGGGCGAAGTATCCATATGAGCCAAAAAACCGATTACAGGCATTTTTTTTTCGATATTAGAGGGGATTGTAGCAGTTACATAACCATACTCGTCTACTTGGGCTTCTTTAGTGCCAATTTGCTCTAGTTCTTTGACGAGCAAATTGGCAAGATCTAGCTGATTTTTCGTTGTAGGCACACTAGAACTTGTGTGATCACTTTTGGTATTTATAGAAACATACCTTTCTAATCTTTCTAAATATTTATTTTTGAAATCTAACATAATTTTTACCTCCATAATGTTGCTATATTATATCAATTTTATATACACTATCAATATATAAGGAGACTTTATGAAAAAATTAATAGTTTTGATACCCGTTTTGACATTCTTGATGGCGTGTTCATCTACACCGATACAAGAGGATATCGCCGTGAGGAAGTGTGAATACAATCTTGCATCTGTGAGCGTAAGAGAACACGGTATTTCGGATATAACATTGAACGTAGTGATGACGATCACAAATCCAAACAAAAATATTGATGCAAATATCCAAAAGTTTGAAGGTAATTTACATGCAAATAATAGGAAAATATCTGAAATCAAATTTGAGAACACAAAAGTACCGGCGGGGGAAACCATACCACTTGCCGCTACTATAAATATTCCGTTTGAAAAACTTGGCAAAACATTGACAGGACTTATTGCTATGCATAGTTCTGAAATCAAGTATCACGTAGAAGGTATGACTACATATAACACAGCAATGGGCGATGTATCAGTACCGATATACATTTACGAAAAAAGAGAATAAAAAAAGAAAAAGACAATTGGATATTATCACAAACAAAGTGATATAATATTCTACTCATAAATTTTTACCAACATTAAAGGAGTTTAGTTAAAATGGATAAGAAAAAGAAAACCAAAAATATTTCAAATAGAGTACCATCTAAAGATATTTCTAAGAATTTTAAAAAGCCATTTATTTTGAATGTAGCAGGAATTGAAATTAGAACTGAAAGGGTTGGTTATGAATAATATATTTCTATAACCGATATAGCAAAAGGTTTTGAAAATGGAAGTAAAATTATTGATAATTGGCTAAGAAATAGAAGCACTGTTGAATTTTTGGGAGTGTGGGAAAGCCTTAACAACAATAATTTTAATTCCCTCGAATTCGAGGGAATTAAAAATCGATCAGGATCTAACACTTTCACTATGTCTGCAAAACAGTGGATAAATAAAACAAACGCTATAGGCATAATATCAAAAACAGGAAGATATAAAAGCGGGACTTACGCTCAACAAGATATAGCTTTTGAATTTTGTAGTTGGATAAATCCAAAGTTTAAGTTATATGTAATAAAAGAGTTCCAAAGATTAAAAGAAGACGAATCTAGTCGTAGAAGAATTGATTGGAATTTTCAAAGATTTTTATCAAAAGCTAATTATTACATACATACAGATGCAATAAAAGATGATCTAATACCAACTCTTAACTTAACAAAAAATAAAGAAAGATGGGTTTATGCCGATGAAGCAGATCTGTTAAATATAGCTTTATTTGGGTTGACAGCAAAAGAATGGAGAGATAAAAATCCTACTTTAGCTAGTAATGGAAACATTAGAGATTTTGCTAGTATTGAAAAATTAACCGTTTTAACCAACTTAGAAAGTAGTAATGCCACAATGATAAGAGATGGAATAACTGATAAAAAAACAAGGTTGCCGGCGGCAATGCCCTGGCTGTGGGGTCCGATGG
>CAYPLD010000057.1:0-6916 GCA_964411485.1 uncultured Elusimicrobiaceae bacterium
ACGATCTAACAGATGTCAAAACAATGGCACATCTGTTCAAATACGATTCAACTTTCGGTATCTTTGATGGAGAAGTTAAAGCGTCAGAAAAATCAATCAATATAAAAGGTAAAGAGATAAAAATTTTTAGCGAAAGAAATCCAGCAGATCTTCCTTGGAAAAATCTTGGTGTCGATATCGTCATTGAAAGCACAGGAATTTTTACTCAAGATGAAAAAGCAAAAATGCATCTTGATGCAGGTGCTAAAAAAGTAATAATTTCAGCACCCGGTAAAGGTGATGCTGTAACAACAATTTGTATGGGTATCAATGAAGAAATTTATAATCCAGCAGAAAACCATATTATATCGAATGCATCTTGTACGACTAATTGTCTAGCACCTGTGGTAAAAGTTTTGGAAGAAAAGTTCGGCATAGAAAATGGTTTTATGACGACGGTTCATTCTTATACGAACGATCAACCAGTATTAGATTTTGCACATAAGGATTTAAGACGAGCAAGAGCGGCGGCGGTTTCGATGATACCTACATCGACTGGTGCAGCAAAAGCTATCGGTTTGGTAATGCCAAACTTGAAAGGCAAATTGAATGGTTATGCAATCAGAGTTCCAACGCCGAATGTATCTGCAGTAGATTTAACGGTGGTCTTAAAAAAGGAAACTACTAAAGATGAAATTAATTCTGCGATGAAAGAAGCAGCAGAGGGTAAGATGAAGGGTGTTCTCGAGTACAATGATGTGCCACTAGTGTCAAAAGATTTTAACGGAAACCCACACAGCAGTATTTTTGATTCCGCTATCACAGATGTTATCGCAGGTAATCATGTGAAAATATTGGCTTGGTATGACAACGAGTGGGGATATTCCAATAGAGTGATAGATTTAACCAATTACGTTGGCGAAAAACTATAAGAAATGAAGATAAAACAGATTCAAGATATAAATTTGGATAACAAAACCGTACTTGTTAGGGTTGATTATAATGTCCCTATCAAGGACGGTCTTGTGTCTGATAATAAAAGAATCACTGCCACAGAAAAAACTATCAAATATTTGTTAGAAAAAAATTGCAAGATAGTTTTGATGGCACATCTTGGTCGACCAAAAGGAAAAGTTGTAGCAGAATTTAGTTTAGAACCAGTCGCACCTGAAGTCGAAAAAATTATGGGTGCAAAAGTTCATTTTGCGAAAGATTGTATCGGTGAAGAAGCTGATAAAGTAGTCGCTCAAGCAAAGCAAGGTGAAATAGTTTTACTAGAAAATTTAAGGTTTCACAAAGAAGAAACTGATAACGATAAAAGTTTTGCCGAAAAACTCGCTAAACATGGCGAAGTTTTTGTGCAAGATGCTTTTGGATCATTACATCGGGCACATGCGTCGACGTCTGTTGTTGCCGAGTTTTTCGGCGAGCAGAAAGCTATCGGATTTTTAGTTCAAACAGAACTCGAATTTTTGGATAGAGCGATAAAAAATCCTATTAAACCATTCACAGTTATAATTGGCGGTGCGAAAGTATCGGATAAAATCGATGTGCTTAACAAATTTATAGATTTATGTGACACTATCTTAATTGGTGGTGGTATGGCATATACGTTTTTGAAAAGTCAAAGTTTAAATATCGGTAATAGTTTAGTGGAAGAGGATAAAGTCGAATCGGCTAAAGCTATAATCGAGAAAGCGGCGTCAAACAATGTTGAAATTTTATTACCTGCTGATCATGTCATATCAAAAACTTTTGAAGGTGAAGATGTAAAAACAACAGATAGTATGGCGATAGAGGACGGATATATGGGATTAGATATTGGTCCAAGAACGGCGGCATTGTTCGCAGAAAAAATAAAAAATTCAAAAACAATTTTTTGGAACGGACCGTTAGGAGTTTTTGAGAACGATTTATTCGCAAAAGGAAGTATCGCTATTGCACAGGTTTTGAAACAAGCTACAAGCGATGGAGTAATAACGATAGTCGGTGGTGGTGATAGTTTATCAGTATTAAAAAAAGCTGAAATAGATGTTAATAGTTTGACACATTGTTCTACCGGCGGTGGAGCAAGTATGGAATTTTTGGAAGGCAAAGTCCTTCCGGGTTTACAAGCAGTTTCACAAGAATAAAAAAAATCATTGTCATCCTGAACTTGTTTCAGGATCTTACTAAAAGATGCTGAAAAAGACCCTGAAACAAGTTCAGGGCGATAAAGTCGATTTTGCATGACGACAAAAAAGGAAAAAAGGAGAAAAACGAATGTATACATTTTTACTGATAATTCATTTTTTAGCATGTTTTTTACTTGTTACTGCAATTTTATTGCAATCAGGTAAAGGCAGTGCGGCTGGAATTTTTGGATCTGGCGGTAGTGGAGACGGTATGATGAACGCCCCAACAACAGCAACGTTCATATCTAAATTCACAATGGTACTTGCTATTATGATTGCCATAACTTCGATATCTTTGACGGTTTTAGTATCGAAAGGTGTGAACAAATCTGTTATGGATAGTGCAACAACAATTCCAGTAGAAGAAACGACAGACTAAAGAGTATAGTAGCATCGTTTTTTGAGTACTTTTTTGTTTTTCTGCTCCTAAAGTCCCGCTACTGCTTCGCAGTATTCGCTGAATGGACTAGTCGTCGCAGAGAAAATCGGGGCTAGCCCCTCAAAAAATTATCTCAAAAAACTCGCTCCCTTACGGGAATATTTTTTGTTTAGAAAAATATTTGTATAATTTTTAAGTGGAGGTTTTATGAAAAAAATTCTTCTAACTTTGATAGCTTTATTTTTAGTTTTGAATGCATATGCATATCCGCCGTTTGATTTCGAACTTGGTGCAAGATCTTCCGGTATGGGTGGTGCATATACTGCAATGAACGACGATATTTTTGCAGTGAATTATAACCCTGGTGCAGATGTCGAGCCAAAACAGTTAGCAGCGGATTTTAGTTTTGGTAAAAATTATATCAACAATGCTGGTATGTTTGGATATTCAGGCTATTGGAACGAATATCAGGTTACTGGTTTTGCGGGATATGTCAAAGGCGATACTCACAAAGAAAAATATTTGAACTTATCTGGTGCAAAATATTACGAGTCTATTTTTCTTCCAAATATCACACATGTCGGTGTGAGTTTGAAATACGCAGGTACAGATTATTCGACGAAATCAGGCACTGATTCTGCTGTTGATGCGGATATCGGTGCTAATTACGAACTAATGCAAGATTTCAATCTTGGTGTTAGTGTGCTTAATGTGTTTGGCTCTAAATTTTACGATTTCAAAACGACAAGAACTTTCCGTTTGGGTGGTGCATACAATTATTATTACGATGAATACAATAAATTTGTTTTTACAGCAGATACTGTGAATAATTACTCAAAATGGAGATTCAATCTTGGTAGTGAGTACGGATATATGAATAAGTATTTTTTACGTGCAGGTTATAAAAGCAAATATGGTGACGATACAGGACTCACTTTTGGTTTAGGTTGGTTGACGAGTTTAGTATCCACAGGTTTTAGATTAGATTACTCACTTTCTGAATATAATAATGAGGATTTGCATAAGTTCACAGCTACGATTAATTTCTAGGAGTTTAGTATGAAACGAATTGGAAATTTTTTATTAAAAATATTTGTGATGATGATTTGGTTATTGGCGATATATTTATGTTCACAAATGTTTTATGATGCGTTCATTTTGAAATACGGAAGTGAAGTTCGATTATATACATTAGCATTTATGGTAATAGTTTTAGGTGGAACAAGTTTGCTTACTTATGTAGTTTTTAACGCGAGAGATAAAAAATAGTTTTTTTTCCTCTCCCATTTTCCTCATTTCCTCCCCCTATATGAGGGGGGAGGATTAAGGAGGGGGTGAATATTTCTTTTTCTAAAAAGTTTTTCTCCCTTTCGTAAAGGGAGCCGACACGAAGTGCGGAGGGTTTTAATGTTTCGAAATACAAAACCCCCGATATTTGTTGATACAAATATCACCCCCTTTTGAAAGGGGGAAAGTAAAATAGAGATTTATTTGCTTAAAAAGTTTTTTGCTTTTTGTTTATCTTTGGCGATTTGAGTTTTGAGTTCATCTAAATTTTTGAATCGCATTTCTTTTCGGATTTTTTTCAAAAATTTCAAAGTCAAAATTTTTCCATATATATCTTTATCAAAATTTAATATATGTGCCTCCACAAGAGGTACATTTTTGTTTATCGTATTTATCGTCGGACGAAATCCAATATTTATAACTGCATTATAAGTTTTATCACCCAATATCGCCTTACCTGCATACACACCTTTTGGGTGAATTTTACAAACATTAGGGTCTAAATTAGCAGTTGGAAATCCAATTTTTCTACCCAATTGCATACCCATTATTACTTTACCTGAAATTTCATAAGGGCGAGTCAACATTTTGTTCGCTTCGTTCAAATGTCCGTTGTTTAAGGCGTCCCGAATCAATGATGAAGATATTTTTTTATTGTCAGAATTTGTGATAAATCCTTCGTGGATAAATGGGATATCGTATTGTTTGCATTTTTCAGCTAAAAAGTCCAAATGACCGCTTCGGTTTTTTGCGTATGCAAAATCTCGACCAACTAATATTCCACCCATTTTGTGTTTGGTTAATAGTACGTTGAAAAAGTTTTCTTTGCTTAAATTTTTCACTGCGAAAAATTTAAGCTCTTTTATATCGTCGAGATTTTGCTTTTGCAAAAGTAATTTTTTTTCGTCGGGAGTAGATATAACACTCATCTCTTGATTTTTACATTGTAAAACTTTCGCAGGATATGCAAAATATAAAACCAAACTTTTTTGACCGTGTTTTTTCGCCAAACTTTTAAGTTTGTTAATCAAATGTTGATGTCCTTTATGAACGCCATCAAAAGTCCCTATTAAAATAAAATTTTTCATTTTACTTCCTCTTTTGAGTGTTGTCATGCTGAACTTGTTTCAGCATCTTTCTACAAGATCCTGAAATAAATTCAGGATGACATTAAGTAATTACTAACTTTTCCAATTCTTCTTTTTTTATTTTTTTAACGTTTTCAACTTTTATGGCATCTTTGACATCATAATCACCGATTTTTGTTCTTCGCAAACTTGTTAGATGTGCGATCGTGCCAAGTTTTTCGGCTAACATCACTGCCAAACTTCGAACATATGTGCCACTTGATACTTCTACCTTAAATTCTAAAATATTTTTTTTGATTTTTACATCACTCCACTTAAAAACTTCAATTTTGCTATATTTTTTCTCAACTTTGATGCCTTCTCGTGCAAGTTTATACATTTTTTCGCCACCGATTTTCTTTGCGGAAAATGGGGGGATTATATGTTTGAAAGTGCCTGTCAAAGATTGTATCGCTTTATTTAATTTATCGTCTGAAATCGGTGGCACTGTTTTTTCTTGTAAAATTTTACCTTCTTTATCCCAAGTGTCTGTTTCGATACCCAATTTTGCTGTCGCGATATAGGTTTTTGGTAATGTCAAAAATTCACTTTGTTTTTTTGTGTAAGAACCTATCAATAAAATCAAAAGTCCTGTCGCCATTGGATCAAGCGTGCCAGAATGCCCGACTTTTGTTTTCAAAATGCCTCGTGTGATGCAAACTACATCGCTGGAAGTCCAGTCTGGCTGTTTATCTACAAGCAAAATACCGTTTATTGTTTTTATTTGGTCCATTTTATTTCTTTGATGAGTTTTGATTTAATTTCTGATAATTTTTTGCTAGAACTTTTAAATCCAGCCGCTCTTTGATGTCCGCCACCGCCAAATTTTACTGCAACATCACTCACATCAAATTTATCTTTTGATCGTAAATTTACCGACACTTGTTTCGATTCTTCTTTCAAAAATACTGCAACTTCGACATTCGGTATCATTAGGAAATTATTGACGACACCTTCACTATGGTTGTTGTTCGCTTTTAATTGTTTGAAATCTTTTTTTGTTATTTGGCTTATCGCTAATTTACCGTTTTTCAAAATTTCTAAATTACTCAAAGCACGTGCCATAATTTTTGTGCTTTCCAAACTTCTTTTTTGATACATCTCGCGATTTATTTTTTCAACATTAGCACCAAGTTCTGTTAATTTTCCCACAACTTCATAAGTTTTTGGACTTGCATTTTGATATAAAAATCGGTTTGTATCTGCGGAAATTCCTGTAAATAAATTGGTCGCCATCGATTTTGTTATTCGAGCTTTCAAATGCTTGAAAATGCCAAAAATCATCTCGGATACCGACGATATATTCGCATCTATATAATTAACAGTTCCATACTTATCGCACACTTTATGATGATCAATATTCAAAATATGTTTGGCATTTTCAAGCACAACGCTCATATTTTTTTTATCATCAGAGATTCTGTTTTTGCTAGAACATTCTAAAGTTATTATTGCATCAAAATTTTTATCTTTTGGAAATTTAGCGACATTAATTTTTTTAATATTTGGCATAAAGAAAAATTTATCTGATAATTCATCATCGCTGAATAAATAAACTTTTTTCTTTTGATTTTTCAGATATTCTGCAAGCGATAATCCAGCACCGAGAGTGTCGGGGTCTGGACTTTTATGTACGGCGATAAAAAAGCTTTTTTCAGCTTTCAAAACTTTTGAAATTTCATTGATTTCTTTGCTAAATTTATTTTTCATTTCTTTTTTTCTCTCGTTCTAATTTCGCGAAAACATTTTCAACTTCTGCGGCTTTTTCTGGTGTGTTATCAAACTCAAAAACAAAACTTGGGATCCTTTTTAGATGAACTCTTTTTCGTAAATTCGAACCTATCTCTTTTCTCATCGAATTCAATAAATCTTTTGCAGAATCTTTTGCATTGTCATCGCCCATGAACGAATAAAAAATTCTTGCTTGTTTCAAATCTTTTGAAATTTTTACGGCAACAATTGTTATTATC
>CAYPLD010000058.1:0-2483 GCA_964411485.1 uncultured Elusimicrobiaceae bacterium
TCGCTTTGGCAAAACAGATGGGTGCGGACAAATATATCGAGAAGCCATACGATTTGGATAAAATTATTGATGAGGTAGAAAAATTTTTATGAGTTATAAAAAAGGCGAAATTTTGCGATCACAAGGTTTGTTCAAACCTGCCATAAAACAATATTTGTTGGTACTAAAAACTGAAAAAGTTTTGGAAAATAAGTTGGATGTGATGTTATCTTTGGCGAGCTGTTATAGAACACTTGGTGATGCACAAAAAAGTTTGAAGTTGGTAGAAAAAGTCAGCAAAATTTCGCAGGATTTTGAGCTAGACGATTATCTTATTCTCGCTTTACAAGAAAAAGCGATGAGTTTGCGGGCAGGGGGGAAACTCGAGGATAGTTTGAAAATTTTGAACCAACTTTTCAAGTTTTATACGAACATAAAAGACAATGAAGGATTGTCATATATCAACTGGGCGATTGGTGGAATATACAGGTTGCAAGGTGAGTTCAAAAAATCGATAAAACATTTTAATTTAGCGATAAAAAACGCGAAAGATAAAATTAATTTGGCTTATTCGTATTGCGGTTTGGCTGGAGTTAGTCGAATCGCGGGTGATATTGACGGTTGTGTGAAAAATTATAAAATCGCTCAAAAATTGTTCGCAAAAACTTCAGATAATTTCGGAAAAGCGTACATAAATTGTGGATTAGCCAATGGTTTGCGTCAAAAAGGTGATTATAAAACGGCGTTCAAACATTATTTAGTCGCTGATAAATTATATTCAAAAATCGACGATAAAGCCGACCTTGGATTTGTGAAATGGGGCAAAGCGTTCATATTAGCGAAACAAGGAAAAATAAAATTGGCTTTTGCTGAACTTAAACAAGCTGAAAAACTTTTTTCGAAAACCGACGAAGTTCGCGGACAGATTCTGACCCAACTTTCTTTAGCAAATTGTGTATATATTTTAGGTGATGTGAAAAAGGCAGATAAAATTTATGATAATGCGGTTAAACATGCTCGAAAAGAAAAACTATATACACATTTAGAAACTTTTACTTAATTTTTTTTTCTTCTTTCCACATTCTTAGTAATTTTTCGGAACAAACATTTTGCCTATATAAATCTTTGTCGGTATAACTGTTTGGATTAATGTATGTTTTATTATCTAATAATTCTTTTAGTTTTTGAGCCAGTAATACCTTATGTTCATCTGTTCTAGCCCAATTATTAAAATCGTAGGTTGATTTAGAGTCAATATGCTCAGTATTACTAGTAATTTCCCATGCAAAATAATTCACATCGTACAAAATACATTCTTCTATTGGAATTGATTTTATTAGTTTTTCATCACATGTTCCAGCTGGTTCTAGGATACAAAAAAATTGTTTCATATATTTATGATGCATATCCTTTTCTTTAGGGGTAAGTTCTCTTATTCCATTTGATTCAATTATTTCTCTTATGATTTTATTATATTCTTTTCTAAGTTTTGGACCTAGCGTTATGTTTAAACAGTGGGATTCTATTGCATCATAATGTAATTTATCTGCTTGTATTTTTTGCTTACATGCGTTTGCATTAAGCATTGCTTCTTCAAAAAGAATTTTTTTCATGTACTTATCAGTTTTTATGTATGATTTTTCTTCGGTAGTTAAATTTTTGTATTCGATAATTTTGTATATCTTTATCCCAATTGATATTACTAGTAGAATTAATAGCACTATTATAATATTCTTTTTCATTTCTTTATCTCCTTCATGTTAAATTATAACATATATTATTTAGAGAGATTTACGGCGGTTAGGATTGCTTCAACCATACTATTCTCATCAGCAATCTTGCGATGTGCTATATCAAATGCTGTGCCATGAGTGGGGGAAGTTCTAATAATATTCAATCCAGCAGTTAAGTGTACTATCGGCTTGATGCTAGCCAACTTTAACGCCGATAAAGCGTTGTCGTGGTACATCGCTAAAACGCCGTCAAATTCGCCTGTTATATGCTTGCCCCAGACCACATCCGGTGGATATGGACCACTCACTTTATACCCAAGCTTCTTCAATTTTTTTATTGCAGGAATAATTATTTTGATTTCTTCTTTACCAAGTTTTCCGCCATCACCAGCGTGAGGATTTAATGCCGAAACTGCGATATGTGGCTTTTTTATGTTCAATTTTTTCAATTGATTGTGGAAGTTTTTATAGCTTGTCAAAATTTTTTCTTGTGTGATAATTTTTCCAAGTTTTGCCAATGGATAATGTTCTGAAACTAATCCACATTTGATTTTATCACTGAAAAAACACATTGCAATGTCACCTTCTTTCGACGAATGTTTCTTCAAATATTCGGTATGTCCGACAAAACCCGTTTTGGCTTTATCCCAGCTTTGTTTGGAGATTGGTGCTGTTACAATTGCATCAACTTTGCCTTGATTCGCAAGTTTAACACCTAATTCAAATGCTTTGAAGCTAACTAATCCACCCCATTTGCTCGGCTGATGTTTT
>CAYPLD010000058.1:2583-6893 GCA_964411485.1 uncultured Elusimicrobiaceae bacterium
CTTTTTCTTCAGGTTTCTTTTCTATAAGATCAAATTTTTTCTTAACTACTATTGTTGCTTTTTCATGCAGATTTTTCACATATTCTTCTGCGGTTTTTTGCATATTCATAGCTGATAAATACTTTTGAAGCTCTGGTTTTATCATTTCATATTCAACATCTTGTCTAGCTTTTTTTTCTTTTACAGTTATCAAATGCACACCAAAATCCGTTTTTATTGGAGTACTAACTTTTCCCATTGACAAACTAAATGCTTGCTTCTCAAAATCTGCTGGCATAGTGCCTTTTAAGACGACAATATCTGTATTACCAACTTTTCCACCCAATTTTTGAGCATTTACATCTTCGGTATATTTTAGTGCCGCTTCATCAAAAGTTATTTTGCCACCAACAATATCCTTTCTTATTTTTTTTGCTAATTTCATTTTTTCTGCTACTTCTTTTTCGTTATCTTTATCCGCTTTCAAAAATATATGTCCTAGTTTTGCGTTTTCAGCAGTCAATTGATGTAGTTTGTTCGCAAGTGGCAACGCACGTTGTAGACGAATTTCACCCATTTTTTCAATAGCTTCAGTATCTTGTGCCATTACGGATTTAATATCTGAATAAAGCTTTTTTATTTCGGCTTCTGTTGGTGGTTTAGCATTTCGTTCAATAGTTATATCTATCAGCTTTTTCGTCGTTAACTGACGCTTAACTCTCTTTTGAAATTCTTTATAACTTAACGCTTCTTTTTTAAGTTCTGACTTAAACGCTTCTTCAGTTTTTTTAGCACTTAATGGTTTTCCAGTTTTTGGATCAAAAGCAAATGTCTGTTTGATTTGATCTACCGCTTTTGTGAGCTCACTATCTTTTACTACTATTTTTTCCAGTTTTGCTTGTTGAAATAAAAGTTCCTCAGTGACCATTTCCATCAAAACTTGATACTCAATAAATTGTTTGTTTTTTTGGTCCTTCAAAATATCCGGCGACTGATTTTTATATTCGGTCAAGACACTAGCAGTTAGTTTATCGTAATCCGAGCTCAATATTGGTTTTCCGTTCACCGTTGCAATAGTAGAGTTAAATATTTTTGCCTCTACAATTACACCTAACGTCAATAAACACAATAGTGAAATTAGTATTTTATTTAGTTTCTTGTTCATTTTCTGATACCTCCAAAATATATCGTTTTTCCAGTTTTTTAAAATATTCATCTAAATTTTTTCGTTCTAATATAGCTTTTATTCTTTCTCTTGCCTTTACGTACGATATTTTATATTCGCCGTTCTTTCTTATTATATGATATCCGTACGATGTTTTGAAAAACCCTTGTACTTGTCCAGTTTTTATATTACTTGCAGGATCTTCTATCTCCTTTATATATTCACCCGGTATAAATGATGGTATTTTACCTCCGTTTTTAGCAGTTGGGGTATCCAACGAATGTTTTCTCGCAAGATATGAAAATTGTTTGTTTGTCTGACGATATTTTGCCTCTTTTAATACCTTCACCGCTTTTTGTGGGTCGGTCAAAAGAATATGACTTATGGATATCTCGTAGTTGTAATCCTTATAATAATCCTTAATATCCCGTTCAGTTATTCTCACTGCTTTACTTTCTTTTAATTCTTTCAGATATAGTTCGACAAGTAATCGTTCTTTGAAAATATCTAGCTGACCGTTTAGTTCTTTTTGTTTCTCGTTTACAGCTTCGGTGTATTCTTTCGAATTGGTTACATCACTATTATTGGCATCCATCAAAGTGATTCTTTCTTTTACCAAAATGTCTAAAAAAAGCTCTTTACCTATTTCTGTTTTTAGATATTTCTCTAATGTCGGATCTATATTTCTTAATTCTTCGTTAAATTCTTCTTCTGTTATGTATCCTATTTTGTGCTTTTTAATGTCTTGTATCTTTGCCATTATGGATACGTCTGCTTTTGGAGTATCCATCTTAAACACTTCTTTAACTTCGTCCTTTGGTTTGTTGACGATAATTATTATTATCGTCAACACTATTACTACTAGAGCAGGGTATATAAATTTTTTATGTTGTTTGAATTTTTGCCGCATAATAGTTAATTTACCATATTAGGAGATAGTTGAAAAGCTAATAGCTAGTCGGTTCTGTGCCTTTTTTGAATGCTTCTAAAAATTTATCCTTATCGTTAGGCATTGCGAGTCGTCCGGTACTTGGATTTATGAAAGCAAACGATATCCCTTCTGGGACATTAAAATCGTTGATAGGTTTACCTTTCATAAATTCTTTCATAATTTCTGTCCAAATCGGTGCGGCGTGAACACCACCTATAAATTTGAAATCTGTAAATGTTTCGTCATCATATCCGACCCATCCACCACCTGCATAATTTGGGGTCATACCGATAAACCAAGCATCTCTATGTTTTTGAGTTGTACCAGTCTTTCCTGCGACTGGACGTCCCAATGCTCGTGCGACTCGTGCTGTTCCTCGTTGGACTACACCTTTCATCATATTTATCAAAACATATGTATCTTGAGGAGTAAATGCCTTTCTTTCTCTGTGAACATGTTTTTCCAATACTTTGCCGTAAGCGTCCTCGATTCTTTCAATACCATATTCTTCTACATATATACCTTCGTTTGCTAATGTGTTTTGAGCCGATAAAAGTTCAATCAAACTTATTGACGCAACACCAAGTGATAATGCTGGCACATACGGTAAATCTGCTGATATACCAGCTCTTCTTGCATTGTTTCTGATAGGTCTTATACCAATTTGGTCTATCAAGTTTACCGATACTAAATTTTTTGATTTTTCTAATCCTTTTCTTAATGTCACCCAGCCGTCGAATTTGTTTCCATAGTTCATCGGTGACCAAATATCAAAACTGGATTTTCCTACAAAATTTTCTGATGCAAATTCTAGTGAGTAAGGATCTAAATTTTCGTCAAAAGTTTTCCAGTTTTTTCCGTCAAAATAAAAAGTGATAGGCATATCTTTAACTAAAGTTGCCGGCGTGTATTTGTTTTGAAGTGCGGTCAGATATACAAATGGTTTGAATGTTGAACCAACTTGTCGTTTCGATTGAGTCGCTCGGTTAAATTTACTTTCCTTATAATTTCGTCCGCCGACCAATACTCTTATAGCTCCATTTTTTACCTCACGAATCATAAACGCACCTTGTACATTTGTGTATTCTTCGGGGAAAATATCCATTGGATCTAATTCTTCTTCCGGTTCTTTTTCTTCTTCTACTTCCTCGATTAAAACTTCTTCACCTTCAATAATTTCTTCGGTTGTTTCTTCTTCTAGTTCTCTTAATTCAAGACCCATATGTTTTTCAGCAATGTATTTATCAAGTTCGTGTAATCGTTCATTTAGAATTTTTTCTGCGATTTGTTGTTGTTTAATATCAAGTGTTGTGTAAATTTTCAAACCACCGCCCCAAAGCATATCTATCCCATATTTTGGTTCTAAAATTTTTCTTATGTATTCGATGAAATATAATCCCGGTTTATTTTCTTCCAAACCTTCACGGGTAGGAAGTGGTTCGGCTTTTGCGATTTCAAGTTCCTCTAACGTTATATATTCTTCGTCGTACATTACGTATAAAACGAGGTTTCTTCTATCCAATGCTTTTTCTGGGTGATTGAAAGGCGAGAACCTTGCAGGTGCTGGCACAACACCTACTATCAACGCACATTCTGCGAGCGTGAGTTCTGCTAAATCTTTATCAAAATATTTTTTTGCCGCCGCTTTTACCCCGTATGCACCGTGTCCGAAATAAATCTCGTTTAGATAAAGTTCTAAAATTTCTTGTTTGCTAAAATTGGCTTCTATTTGTATGGCGAGAATAATCTCTCGTAATTTTCTAGTGATAGTTCGTTGATGTGTCAAAAATATATTTCTAGAAAGTTGCATAGTCACGGTAGATGCACCTTGAAATCTTTTTTTCATAAAGATTCCAAAAATATCATTTACTAATGCTCGTACCATACCTTTTAGATGAATACCACCATGTTCAAAGAATGCTCTGTCTTCCATACCAATAACGGCATTTTGGATATCTACAGGAATATCATCTAATAGAACAAGACTTCTTTTTTCTGTTGCAAATTCATATATCAACTCGCTATTTTTATCGAAAACTTTACTGGTAAGTACAGGAGTATGCTCTTCCAATTCGTATACAGGCGGAATGCCAGATAACATATACTTTAGAAATATAGAGGATGTAAATATCCCTATCAAAACAATGAACGATAGTGAATATATGACTATCCTTTTTGTAAATATTTTCCAAAATGAGTTGTGTTTCATAGATGCATATATTATATCAATTTATG
>CAYPLD010000059.1:0-6755 GCA_964411485.1 uncultured Elusimicrobiaceae bacterium
GAAATATTAAAACCCTCCGCACTTCGTGTCGGCTCCCTTTACGAAAGGGAGAAAATAATTACTTAATTAGTTTCAATAATTCTTTAACTTTATCGATTTTTTCCCACGGGAAAATGTCGCGACCGAAATGTCCTAGATGTGACGTCTCACGATATATTGGTCGTTTCAAATTAAAATATTCTATAATCCCGCGTGGTGAAAGTTTGAAAATATCTCGACAAATTCTTGTCAATTTTTCATCAGCAATCTTGCCGGTCTTATGTGTGTAAACATAAAAACCGACTGGTTGAGCTTTACCAATTGCGTATGCTAATTGAACCGTACATTCTTTGGCTAACTTTGCCGCAACGATATTTTTGGCGATATATCTCGCCATATATGCAGCAGATCTATCGACTTTACTTGGATCTTTTCCACTGAATGCTCCACCGCCGTGAGCACATGCTCCGCCGTAAGTGTCGACGATAATTTTGCGACCAGTCATACCAGTATCAGATTGTGGTCCACCGATTACAAACTTTCCTGTTGGGTTTATCAAGATTTTTGTTTTCTTATCAATATATTTTCCAACAACTGGTTCGATAACATTTTTGAAAATTTCTTTTTTGGATTTTTCTGTGATTTTATGACCGGTTTTATCTAAAATTTTTATGGTGTGTTGAGTCGATAATACGACGGTATCAATCCGTTTTGGTTTGCCGTCGAAAAACTCTATAGTTACTTGTGCTTTTGAATCGGGACCCAAATAATCAAGCACTTTTTTCTTTCGAACTTTTGTGATTTTTTCCATAAGTTTATGGGATAAATCTAAAGCCAATGGCATCAAACTTTTGGTCTGATTGTTTGCATATCCAATCATCAAACCTTGATCACCAGCACCGCCGGTATCTACGCCTTGACTGATGTCAGGCGATTGTTTGCCTATCACATTAAGAATCGCACAAGTTTCATAATCGAACCCGTATTTTGTATGAGTATATCCAACATCCTTGATTACACCTCTTGCGATTTGATCGATATCTATCCAAGTTGTTGTGGTGATTTCGCCACCAACCACGACCATACCTCGAGTGATATAAGTTTCACAAGCTACTCTTGCATTTTTATCTTTTTTAAAAATTGCATCTAAAATTGCATCTGAAATCTGATCGCAAAGTTTATCTGGATGTCCCTCGGACACCGATTCTGA
The DNA here is from genome assembly GCA_964411485.1 of uncultured Elusimicrobiaceae bacterium. Lineage (GTDB taxonomy): Bacteria > Elusimicrobiota > Elusimicrobia > Elusimicrobiales > Elusimicrobiaceae > Pseudelusimicrobium. The sequence goes on from CAYPLD010000059.1 coordinate 1,190, forward strand.
TGTGAATAAACAAGTTCCTTTCTTTATCATTTTAATCCTCCTAAAAAGTTCTATAATATAATTATGGCAAAAAAATTCATATCTTTCAATGTTAATGGCATTCGTGCTATAGAGAAAAAAGGTTTTTTGGATTGGTTCAAAAAAACCGATGTGGATTTTTTGGCGATTCAAGAAACTAAAGCACACAAAGATCAGCTTTCAGAAAAATTGTTGAATGTTGATGGGTATACTTCATATTGGAATTCCGCTGATAAAAAAGGTTATAGCGGGGTTGCGGTTTTTGCAAAGCAAAAACCGCTAAATGTCTTTTACGGGTTCGGAGAAAACGTAAAAGACAAAGAAGGTAGGACGCTTGTTTTGGAGTATGACAACTTTTATTTCGTCAATATATATTTTCCAAATGGTGGAATGGGTCCGGAAAGATTAAAATTCAAGCTAAAATTTTACGATGAATTTTTGAAATATTCTAAAAAACTTATCGCAACTGGTAAAACATTAATTGTATGTGGTGATGTGAACACGGCACATCAAGAAATTGATTTGGCACGTCCAAAAGAGAATGAAATGAACACAGGATTTTTGCCTGAAGAAAGAAAGTGGCTCGATAAATTTTTCGATGATGTGTTTATTGATACTTTCAGACACTTCAACAAAGAACCAAACAATTATAGTTGGTGGGATTACAAGACTCGAGCAAGGGAACGGAACGTTGGTTGGCGGATAGATTATTTTATGATAGATAGTAAATCTGTTGGTAAGCTAAAATCTGCGGGAATATTGAAAGATGTTATGGGTTCAGACCATTGTCCGATATTAATTGAAATGAGCTTCTAATAGTTAATATTTAAGGTCTATCAAAAATAAATTTGGATATTTCCCAATAATCTTCTATTGTTTTGTTATTTTCTATATCTATTATTTTTTTAAGAGTAGCGTTTTTTTGTTTTTTTATTATTTCACTCAATACTTTTTTATCTTTTACTAAAACAAATATTTTAGTGTCTCTTAATGTTCCATATCTCATTATTCTTTTTTCTATTTCTACTAGATATCCTTGTGGGAAGTTTTCTAATGGCAGTTCTTCTATAGGTGCATAAGGATAGTCCCATAATAGATGTTTTGTAACTACATCATTTTTGTTGTAGTGAATTTCTTCCTTTTTTGTATCTCTATATTCATATTTTATAGAAATCTTACTACCATCTTCATTAAACAAGGTTCTTTCTTTTATCCCACCATAACTACCACGTAGATTAATTTCTGTTAATCTGCCTGTTTCTGGATCGTATTTTGAAGTAACTTTTTCCCACTCAAAACTTCTATAAAAAGGAGAGTAGGCAGATTCTTCTATTAATTTGCCATCAGCATTATATTTTACTGCACTTACTGGATTAGTTCTTTCAGGTTTTAATGTTTTAATAACCATATCTCCGTTTTTATTGAAAATTATTTCTTCTATTTTTATGCCGTTATCATTAAAATATTTTACTTGTATCAAATTTCCATTGATATCATATTCTTGTCTTTCAACCAATTTTTCAGTTTGTTCATCTAATATGTCCTTAGTAAGTGGATTGCTTGCACTATGCATATTTATATCTACATTTACATTTTTTTTATTCCTTTCTGAAATATCCTTAAGTAGTGTCTTTTGAATATCAGTCATATTTTCAGGAGGATTAACTGCCCATTGATAAAAATATGGGTCGCTACTTTCTATAACCTTCTTATCTGAAACAATTGTTTGCCATTCTTTTATTAAAACTTTAAAATTTATTTCCTTTCCATTATCGTCAAATAATTTACTTGTTACTAGCTGTCCTTTTTCATTATAGGTTTTAACAAATTGTGTGTTTTCGGTATATAAAATTTCTTTTACTAATTGTCCTTGATCATTATATTCTTGTTCTAGTACATTTCTAGTGTCTTTATCAATCTTTTGAATAATTTCATTTCCCTTTTTATTGTAAAGAGTTATGGGCTCTGGTTTTAGTTTTTGATCGCCGATTTTTTTGAGCAATTCTTCTTGTTGTTCTAGTATGGAAGTAAAATGAGTTTTTTGTTCTTTAGTGCTGTTATTTTTTAACATAGCTTTTTTCCAATAATTAAGATTTTCGTCTCTTGGCGATATTGGAATAAAGGCATCTAAACTTGTTTGCCATCTATTTAGTTTGATTTGAATTTGTTCGGTAGACATGGCATTTGGTGCACCTAGTTTATACTTTTTAGCAAAACCTAAATTTATTTTTTTATTACTCTTCGCTACTATTTTTGCTCTTACTTGACTTGCTAATTTTTCCAATTTTATCGTTGGATTTTTTTCTAATATCTCAATCGCAATGTTGTATTTGCGAGTATTTGTTATGAAGCTTATATCATCAGCTTTTTCAAAACTATCTTGTTGTGTTTTTTCTAATATCGTTCTTATTCTTATACCCCATTCAATAGCATTAAAATCCTTTACTTTTTTTCCCATATCTGACATTTCTTTATAAAATGCATATCCAAGTGCTTCAGTTAACCATTCATCTAAAACACTTTCTGATATTAATCCTGTATAATGATTTATTTTTAATCTTATAAATCCACTTACATATGCTTCAGCATCTGAATTTTTTAATAAATTATCTACGTTTTTTATGTTTTCATTTATACCAAAACTCATAGTTTTTATTATTAATTCGTCAGTTCCTTTAGATAAACTTTTCATGCTTTCCTTAAAAAATTTATATACAACTTTGAAAAATATTTTAGAACCAATTGGTGCTACTACCATCACTGGTGCTTGTTCTATTTTTTTATCTACTAAATTCTCAACAGAATCAGCCCCATAAACGTTGTATGGTGCTAACAGAATGATAATAAGTAATCCGCATATGAATGTTCTCATACATATATAATACCTAACGTGATGTTTTAATAATAGGTACTTTAGTACTAGTCGCTACTAGTACTTTAGTACTATTTGGCAGATTTACTAAAAGTGAAATTTTCTACAATAAAATAAATAAAATTCAACATACTTGCGAATTCGTCTAATGAGATTTTTTCATCAGGTACATGCGTGCCATTCTCATTTTCATATTGTATCGCCGTTGCACCTATCCCATAAGTTATCACGCCTTGTCTTCTCAATTTTTCACTATCGCCACTTGCCGGCGACATTCCAGCTGTGATAATTGCATCAGGCATCAACTTTGTGCTGATTGTTTTTATGCTTGTAAAAAGTTTGTCCTCGGTTGTCATCGGTTTTGGAAATGGAAGTGTCGGAAGTTCGGAAATTTCTAAAGTTACGTCTTCATCTTTAAGCAGATTTTTTATTCCCGCAAGAAATTCTTCAGGGTCGGTATCGGGGAGTAATCGACAATTCAATGTTGCAGTAGCTTTTTCGGATACACTATTTGATTCATCACCAGACATTATAACCGTCGGAGTAATCACATCTTTTAATTGTGCTTTGAAAAATGGATCCATACTAATTGCACCAGCAGTTTGTTGTGCTTTTTCGGTATCCTCCGACAATAACATATCGATTGTTGTTTTGCCGTCATCGTTTTGGATAGTGATGATTTGTTCGAAAAAAGTTCGGGTCAAATTGTTTAATCTAAAAGGCGAATCGTAATTTTCTAACTTCGAAATCGCTTTTGAAAGTTTGTAAATTGCATGATCTTTATATGCCACAGCTGAATGCGATGGCTTACCAATCGCAGTCATTTTGATATCCATATACATCTTTGTTGATGCTTCTACAAAAACAATTGACGCATTATTTTCTTGGTCTTTTATTATCGTGCCACCCTCGATTAAAGCATAACTTGGATTTTCTAAATTTATTTTTTTGTTGTCGATTAAATATCGCATTCCCAACTTTCCGCCGGTTTCTTCATCGGTCGTTGCGATGAAAATTATATCACGATTGAGCTCTGCTTGATATGGTTTTAACATTGTGATGATTGTTAAAAATATTGATGCCAAATCTTTGTTGTCTGTAATACCAAGCCCATACATGTAGCCGTCTTTTTGTGTGGCTTTGAATGGGTCTACGCTCCAACTATCTTTGGCTGGGACGGTATCCAAATGTACCACCAACATCAAAGGGGGAAGTGTTTCCACCTCCTTATCCTTTTTTATCGCAGGCAGTTTTGCAACGATATTTGCTTGGTTCGGATTGTTTTTTGTGTCGGGGATATAGATGTCAAAATCGATATTGTTTTGGTTCAAAATTGTATAGATATAACGCATTGCTTCGAGCTGGTTTCCATTTGGTTGTGAAGTATCGATTTTGACTAAATTTTTTAGATGCAAAACTGCCTGCTCTTTTGCAGTTTCAAAATTTTGATCTATTGCAAAAGAGTTTATTGATGTGAATACTATTATGATTGCTAATAATTTTTTCATAAATTAGTTTATTGTAAATTCCAGTTTATCGCCGACTTTTAGATTTTGTTTTTTTATTTGACCTGCTGGTATTTCTAATATATATTGAGCTATTCCAAAAGTCCGTGCGACATTTTCGTCTGGTGTGTATTCATAAGATCGAGGTACATTTTGATAAATGTTTTTTACAACTTTATCCGATGATATAAATAAAAAGTCTAAATCAATAAAAGTATTTTTCATCCAAAACATTCTGAAATCTTCATCTTCAAAGACGAATAGCATACCCTGATTGTCTGCTAGTGATTTCCGATACATCAATCCTTTTTCACGCTCTGCTGGGGTTTGAACTAGCTCTGCTTTTATCACATTGCCGTTTGGCAATGTGATAAAAGCAACATCTTTAGCACAGCCCAAAAGCAATGTTATCACAAAGGTCAGTGTAATTAGTCTCGCGAATTTCATATAACTATTATATAAAAATTTGCTAAACTTGATTTGAACGACTTTTAATTTGAGAGGAGAGGTAATTATGAAGAATATAGATAAGATGCTAACAGAAAAGCATAAAAAGAACATGATAAAAAACTTTGTGGAGATGGTCAAAATAGATTCAGAAAGTTTTGAAGAAAAAGAGATGGTTGCTTGGGCAGAAAAAGCGTTCAAGAAACTTGGCTGTAAAGTTATAGTGGATAATGCAGGTAAAGGCACAAAAAGTAATGCAAAAGGAAATGTGATTGCAAAATTTCCAGGTACGATTAAAAGTTTACCGATGTTATTATCCTGTCATTTGGATACAGTGTCACCGGGTAAAGGTATCAAACCAATTATAAAGAAAGATAGAATCGCATCTGACGGCACAACGATTATTGGCGCAGATTGTAAAGGTGGGATTGCTATCATAATGGAAATTTTGAAAATATTAAAGGAAAATAAACTTCCACATCCTCCGTTGGAAATTCTTTTGACAATCGCAGAAGAGGCGGGAATGTATGGTGCGAAAAATCTAAACAAAAAAGACATCAAAGCAAAAGAAGGTATGATTTTGGATAGTACATATTCTGATACTGTCACAATCAAAGCACCTTCATCTTTTGAGTTTGAAGTTAAGATAATTGGTGTTGCAGCACATGCTGGAGTATGTCCTGAAAATGGAATTTCTGCGATTGAAGTTGCGGCAAAAGCTATC
>CAYPLD010000060.1:0-6670 GCA_964411485.1 uncultured Elusimicrobiaceae bacterium
TCGTTTTTTTATTAAATTCTCATAGCATAGAAAAATTTTAATCTGAAAATTTATTACCCCTTAAAAGTTCCGAAGGATCCACATTTAAGGCATATGCTATTCTAGTAAGTACAAGCGTAGACGGATTTCTTTTTCCACTTTCAATACCACCAAGATAAGTTCTTTCCATGTTTATTTTATGCACAACATCTTCTTGAGTTAAACCTTTCTCAATTCTTATTTTAAGTATTTTTTCGCCTAGCTTGTTTAATATTTTCTTCTGCTTTCTGTTAAATTTAGGTGTCATATAGGAAATTTTAACAATACAAGTAGAATATTCACAGGTACAATCGTACACATTTGCTATAATTTATTCGTAGAGGGTTTTATTATGGCAAAAATTTATTTGTATGAATGTCCGAAATGCGGACATATAAAAATGTACAGCAAGGTAGTATATGCTAATTGTTTGGAATGTGATTGTTTTATGAAAGAATTATAATTTTTTAATTAAAGTCATACCCCCCCAATACAAAAAACCCCGTTCATTAGAACGGGGTTTTAAAACTTGTTTATCAAACTCTTAAATTTTTGCCAAGGTTTTGAGATGAGAATACGAAAAAGGCAGGCGTATAATACCTCGAGTGGGGTTTACCCCCGTGTATTTAAGCCTGCCTTTGACAAAATTCTCGCTCAAAAACTTGAGTAAAAATTATGAGTTAACTCGTTTTGCTCTATAAATATCACCTTTCTTTATGAAATAGATGAATTTTTTATTGTCTTTTTTCAAACCACATTTTTCTGCTTTCTTCGCTTTACCTTGTTTTTTTCTACCTCTTGCAGCTTTTATACAAGAAATATCACCTTGTTTATCTACCCAATAAAGATGATCATTCTCCATTTTCAATCCAACTTTCATTATTCTTTCTGCCATTTTAGATTCCTCCTACAAAAATTATCTTAATATCCAAACTATGTATCCTCAAAAAAAGTGTATTAAATCCTCTAGAACTTTGCAATAGTTTTTTTACATTATTTTTAATATCAGCTATTTAACCAACCAGCTCTGCTTCCCAAAGTGCTTTTCCACATACTTCAAAAGATCTGCGTGAATTCCGATTTTGCCGTCAATTGATATTAATGTCGGCTTGGTTTTATCGTCGGAAAAGCTCAAATAAGCGTCAATGATACCTCGTTTCTTGGCAAAATGTTCTTTCAGTTCTTGCAACTGCTTTTTGTCTGGTTTTTTAGATATTTTTATAATAAACTCTTTAGCTCGACTAAACACCAAATTTTGGATACTCTCTATATCTGAAATCATAAGTTCGGCTTGACCCATCTCATCAAATTTTACATTCGCTTTCAAAATCAATGGTTGATTCGCCACAATTTTTTCACTTAATCTATCAAAAACTCTTGGAAAAACGTTTGAAACTATTTGACCCGTTTCATCTTCAACCGTCAATTGAGCCCAATTCTGTTTTGTTCTTGTTTGTTTTTTTCTAATTTTAGAAATCACACACAACAAATTATAAGTTTTTTCTGTTTTTGTTTTTAATACATCGATTATAGTCGCAGGCACAAGTTTATTTATTTTTTCTCGGATTTTGACTATCGGATGTCCAGAAATATACACACCTAAAACTTCTTTTTCCAAAGCCAACATTTCTGATTCGGTAAATGGTTTTGCTTTTTTTGCATCGTATTTTAATTTTCCAGCACCGATTTTTGAAATATCTCCACCACCGAACAATCCACCTTCTAAACTTTCACGATGACTCTTATATTTAGATGCACTATCTACAATCTCTTCCAAATTTTCCAATACATATGCTTTGCTACTTGCTGGCTTCATATCGCTAAACAAACTATCAAACGCACCACACTTCGCAAGCGACTCTATCGCTTTTTTGTTTAGATTTTTTATTTCAGGTCGCATACATAAATCGTCGAAATTTTTAAATTCACCATTTTCTTTTCTAGATTTCACTATTTGTTTACAAATTTCAGTTCCGACATTTTTTATAGCACTTAGTGCGTATCTTATTGCTTCATTACCATCAGCTTCTTTTTCTATACTGAAATTCTCTTGAGATTTTTGAACATCTGGTCCGAAAATTTTAAGACCCATTCTTTTTGCATCGTGCAAATAAGTCAACATTCGGTTTTCTTTATCCGAAGAATCGATAGAGCTATGTCCAATCTCTGAAGTTATCGCCGAACAAATAAATTCTGTCGGATAATTTGCTTTCAAATAAGCGGTTTGATAAGAAATCAATCCATAAGCGACCGAATGCGATTTATTAAAACCATATCCAGCAAATTGGACCATCTGATTGAATATTTTTTCTGCCACATTTCTTGTGATTTTATTTTTTGCACAACCTTTAACAAAACTTTCACGAGATTTTTCTAGCAAGCTGATTATTTTTTTACCCATCGCTTTTCGGAGCGTATCAGCTTGACCCGGAGTGAACCCACCGAGTCGTTTTGAAATCTCCATAATCTGTTCCTGATACACCATAGTACCATGGGTTTCTTTCAAAATATCCTCGAGCATTGGATGTTCGTATTTGACCTTTTCTTTACCATATCGTCTTTTGACAAAGCTATCTAACATACCGCTTTGCATTGGTCCCGGACGATACAAAGCAACCAATGCACTAATATCTGTAAAAACATTTGGCTTTAATTTTTTGACTAAATCTTGCATACCACGACTTTCAAGTTGGAACACTCCGATTGTATTACCGCTAGTCAAAAGTTGAAAAGTTTTTTTATCATCTAATAGTATTTTGTTTATATCAATATCTATGCCATGAATTTCTTTGATGAATTTTATCGCACGTTCTATAACCGTTAACGTACGCAAACCTAAAAAGTCGATTTTCAAAAGCCCCAAATCAACTAAAGTTTCGCCCTCGTATTGAGTCGTCACAACATTTTTTGAACCTTTCGAAAGTGGTGTGTATTTTACAACCTCATCTCTTGTTATGACCAATCCCGCCGCGTGTACGCCAGTATGTCTTTTTAGACCTTCCATTTTAGCAGCACTTTCGAAAAGTTTTGCGATTTTTTTATCTTTGTTTATTTCAGCTTTGATCTCTTTTTGTTTCATCGCACTAGCGATTGTCGCGTCAAGAGTATTTGGTATCATCTTTGAAAGTCGATTAGCTTCCACCGCATGTATACCCATCGCCCTAGCAGTATCTTTTAATGCAAGTTTCGCTTTCATCGTTCCAAAAGTAATAATCTGTGCAACATTTTTTTCGCCGTATTTTTTGCGAACATATTTTATGACCTTATCACGACCATCATCACTAAAATCTATGTCGAGATCAGGCATTGAGATTCTATCTGGATTTAAGAATCGTTCGAACAATAGCCCGTTCACAAGGGGATCGACCCTTGTTATATCGAGGGAATATGCCACGATTGAACCAGCACCACTACCTCGACCCGGACCCACAGGTATCCCTTGTGAACGGGCATAATCTATAAAATCTGCAACAATCAAAAAGTAGCTTCCAAAACCCATATTATTAATCACACCAAGTTCATAATCCAATCTATCCATATATTCTTTTGGCACACCAGCCCCGTTAAACTTTTTTGTTATACCTTGATGACACATCTCTTTCAAATATTCAGCAGTATCTTTATATTCTTTTGGAATTTCAAAATGTGGAAGCACAAAACCTTCTTCTGGAAGTTCGAGATTACATTTATCAGCAATTTTTATAGTATTTGTTATTGATTCAGGAGCATAAGAAAAAAGTTGTTTCATTTCATCGGCAGATTTGAAATATAGTTCATTGGTTTCCATTTTGAATCTTCTTGGATCGTCTAATGTTGCACCTGTCGAAATACATAGATGGATATCATGGATAGACGCATCTTCTTTTTTTTCATAATGGCAATCATTGGTTGCAACCATTGGTATGCCCGTTTTTTTTGATACTGCAATCAACCCTTCGATTGCTTTTTTCTCTTCGAGTATACCGTGATCCATAAGTTCTAAATAAAAATTACCATCACCCATTATTTCTTGATACTCTAACGCCTTTTTACACGCACCCTCAATATCACCTTTCACACAAAGTTGGGTCACACAACCTTTTAGACAAGCAGATAATGCTATTAACCCTTCACTATGTTCTGCCAACAATTCTTTATCTATTCTAGCACGATAATAAAAACCATCTAGCCATGCTTTTGAGATAAGTTGCATCAAATTTTGATAACCCTTAAAATCTTTTACAAGCAAAACTAAATGCGACATCTTTGGACTATCTTTTTTCTTATGCGAACCGTTGGCTACATAAATTTCGCAACCGATTATTGGTTTTATCCCCGCTTTTTTACAACACTTATAAAATTCCACAGCCCCAAACATGTTTCCATGGTCGGTCATAGCGAGTGCAGTCATACCTTGTTTTTTTACGTTCAAAAGAAAATCTGACGGTTCGCCTTTTTTTGAGAATCGAAGCATACCGTCCAGTAAAGAATATTCCGTGTGGTTGTGTAGATGTACAAATTCTTGTTTCATAATTGCTATTATATATTTATAATTATTTCCGAAAGGAACAGAAGTCTATGATAAAGTATAGTAAATTAAAAGAAAAAAAAGTAGCCAAAAAATCGCTATATCGTGGCGAAGTTGGATTTAATGTTGATACGGTCAAACTTATAAACGGAAAGCATGCTCGTCGAGAATATCTTGTACATAATGGAGCATCTTCGGTTTTGGCAATTATTGATAAAAAGGTTGTATTAGTACAACAATACCGATATCCAGTTGGCAAAGCAACTTGGGAAATTCCTGCTGGCAAAATTGACAAAAAAGAAACCCCCCTTGCGAACGCAAAAAGAGAGCTTTTGGAAGAGACTGGATACACTGCAAAATCTATAAAAAAACTTTTGACATTTTATCCATGCTGTGCTTTTTCGGACGAGATTATTCATATTTATTATACGGATAAATTAAAAAAGGGTGTGGCGAAGCCTGATGATGACGAATTTTTGAACGTCAAACTTTTTCCATTAAAGACTGCATATAAACTGATAGAAACTGGTAAGATTAAAGATTCGAAAACTATTATAGCCCTTCAAACATATCGAAATTTAAGAAAATAAATTGTTTTTTGCTTTTATTTAGGAAGTTTTATGTCTTTCAAAAGTTCCGACGCAGAAACATCTAATGCTTCCGCTATTTTAGTGAGCATAAGAGTTGTTGGATTTCTATTTCCCCTCTCTATATCACCAAAATACCTTCTTTCTATTTCTGCTTCAAATGCAAGATTTTCCTGCGAAAGACCTTTGTCTTTTCTAGCTTTTAATATTCTTTTGCCAAGAATTTCTAACATTTCTTTATCTTTTTTATTAAATTTTGGTAGCATGTAGAAATTTTAACAATATGGGTAATATATCACTAGGCTATATATAGCCCTTTTTGTTATAATGTGCGTATGGAGGTTTGTTATTATGGCAAAAATTTATTTATATAGGTGTCCGAAATGCGGACATGTGAAAATGTATGATAAGGTAGTATATGCTAATTGTTTGGAATGCAATTGTTTTATGGAAGAACTTTAACAAAAATAAACAGAAAAAATAAGAATTTATTTTTTTAGTTGGGTTGTGGGATATTATTTTTAAGGATAACGGACTAGGGTATGTTTTTACGAACTCGGAGGCGACGAGATTCTTAAAAAACATACCCTATTCCATTAATACAACAATATCCCACAACCCAACGGCGAGGGACGAGAGAACGAGGCTAGGTCTTTTTGACCTAGCCTCGTTTTTTCATTAAAATTTTTAGCAGTGATTTGATTATATCTTATTTATCTACCAGAACGTCTACGTTTTAGTTGCATCTTTACTATTTCTTTTTTGATAGCTAATTGTGCGGCATCAATATCCAAACTTGGATGTTTTTCTAATAATAATTTTTTCTGTTTTGCTACTTCTTGTTTGCTAGTTTCTTCGTCGATTTCACTAGCCAATTCAGCACTCTCGGCAAAAACACTAACAACATTATCAAGTACTTCGGCAAAACCACCCATAACAGCAAAATCTTCATCTTCTTTACCCGCTTTATATGTTAAAATTCCCGGGTCTAATTTAACAACACATTGAATATGTCCCGGTAAAATTCCCATACCACCGTTATGTGCAGGAATAGAAACGAAACTTATATCATCTCGTTCTACAATTTGTTTTTGCGGGGTTACAATTACCAGTTTAAGTTTTGCCATTATTTTTCTTCCTTTTATAAGATCCTGAAACAAGTTCAGGATGACAATTTTTTTAGCTGCTTTTACGAAGTAAAAGCAATAACTTGCAAGCCGAAGGCACTAATGTCAGTGGGCACTGCCCACCCGAAAGCAAAATTGTCAGGTGATACTATCACCCTTTTAGTTTTTCTGCGTTTTTCAAAACATCATCGATATTTCCTGCCATATAAAATGCTTGTTCTGGAATGTCATCATACTGACCATTTATCAATGCTTCAAAATTATCGATAGTATCTTTCAACTTCACATGTCGTCCCGATTTACCACTAAATTCTTCAGCAACGAAAAACGGCTGTGATAAAAACTTTTGAATTTTTCTTGCTCGATATACAACTTTTTTATCTTCTTCACTCAATTCTTCGATTCCCAAAATTGCAATAATATCTTGCAAC
>CAYPLD010000061.1:0-6661 GCA_964411485.1 uncultured Elusimicrobiaceae bacterium
TCCGATATACACCCTTAGCAGGGGTGCGCTTTCAGCCACTCAGCCATCTCTCCTAATAAATACTATTATATCATATTAATAATTCATAAAAAAAGCAGGAAGTGTAAAAACTTCCTGCTTTTTAAGATATTTCAAAAATTTTTATTATTTGAAATGTGTTAATGTATAATTATGCTCTTTTAGTCCTCGATCTAAAATTATTTTTTTTGCTTTTTTATTGTTTTCTCTTTCTTTTTCAAGACAATGAGAACATTTAACAACAGTCACAACGGAAGTCATTGGATCCGGAGTGTAATATTTACATGTACATCTTTTAGATTTATCACTCTGTGTTTCTTTATTTAGAACCACTTCTTCAGAAACTGTATCTTCTACATCTATTTCTGTAAAACCAATGTTTGGTCCAGCACCTGTAACAATAGTCTTTTTTCCAGCTACTTTTTTAGTAGGAACTTCTTCCTCTACAGGAACTTCCTCTGTTATCTTTACTACATTTGCGTTTGAACCGTTACCCATAATTACATACTTATATTTCGAAGTAGTTTTTTTAGGTTTAGTAGCTTTTTCAATCATGTTTCGCGAAATAGCAGTATCTATGATTTGTGCAGTATCTGCACTTTGTGGGAAATAACCTGAATTGTTAGTTCCGAACATTACATCACCCAAAGATGCTGGCGAAGATTTGTATTTTTCCACTGTCATAACTTGTGCTTGTGCACTTGTTGCACAAAAAATAGCTGCTACAAAGGCAGGCAACATTAATCCTAGTATTTTTTTATTCATTTTCTTATTGTTTTCTCCTGTTTTCAATTTTGTCGATCACCTATATGATAACCCCAATGAATAAATATCACAATGGTAAATAAGTACTAATTAAAAATAATTAGACAGGTTAGTTTTTCGAGAATAAAACTGACTATTTATAAGATTTTATCAGCCCTTCTTGTAAGCTAATAAATTTTTGATTAGTAATAGATATCCACTTTTTGCTTGTACATATCCAATGTCCTAAAACGCAAACTTCTTCGACTTTATCGTAGTTTAATGCAGGAGTGTGTTTGAAAATCCGTGCAGAAATTTCATAAAAAAATGCAACAATCTGAAGTAAAGATTTTGGAAAAGAAAACATTTTTGGAGTTTTTATCTCCAAAACTTTTGATAATTCTGTTATAAAATAATGCCATGAATATGGAGTATCTTCGCAGATATAAAAAACTTGTTTATTTAGTTCCTTTGATTTTTCTAAAGCTGTTATTAACGCTTGTACTAAATCTTCAACGTAAACAAAACTAAAATAATTTTCACCACAAGATGTAGTATTTATCATGAATCCACGTTTTACCCAGCTAACTATTTGTCCTGTGGCCGTATCGTTTTTACCATAAACTATCGGAGGACGTAAAATCACGTATTTAATATCCCCCCGCAAACTGTTAAGTTCAAACTCGCCTTCTAGTTTCGTTCGTCCGTAATGTGATGTTGGAACAGGAGGTAAATCCTCGCTAGCTATGGTATTCAAATCTCTAGTAAACCCAGCCGCCGCCAAACTCGATACGTAAATAAAATTTTTGATATTTTTTTTATCATTACATGCTTCAACTAAATTTCTAGTAGCCAAAACATTTGCTTTATAAAAATCATGATAATTAAATCCGTAAATCGCAGCAGCTAAATGATATACCCCACCACAACCTTTCAACGCATTCTTTATGCTTTCTTTGTCTTGATAATCTATCTGAAAATATTCTACTTTTTCTGGCAGATTTGTAGGTTTATTTCCCCGCCCAGCAACCCTCACCGCAAAACCCTCTTCGAGCAGTTTTGCGGTCAGATGCTTGCCGATAAAACCATTCCCACCAGTTATCAGAATTTTTTTAATCATCGTTAGGGTTGTCCTTGTCTATATGATTCGATAAACTCTCTTTTATTTCTGGTAAAATTTCCATTGTTTGTTCGTATTCTTGTTCGACTGCTTTTTTGGTTGGTAAATCTACACCTAGTTTTGAAATTCCATATCTTATATCCTCGTATTTTGGATAATCTTTTTGTGAGATTTTTTTCATAGGTGAAACTCCATCTCGTTGAGGATACATATTAAGTAGTAGGTATAAAGATCCAAAAATGATGACTATCTCAAATAAGAAGTTAAAGAACTTGCTTCTTGAAAGTCCTGTGAAATAAAAAATGAAACTAAAAAGTATTAGTCCACCTAACCAAGCTAAAAGCGACATCACTAAAACAAAAGCATTTTCTCCGGCTGTATATGGAAAGCATATGGATACCAAAATATGTATCAAAAAAATTATTAAAACTCTCCGTATAAACCTACCCATATTTATCTCTCCTTAGTCTGTTTTGTACTCCACTGTTACCGTTAAATTATCTTTAGCGTAATCTTTCGGAAGTTTCGGAAACGGTGCTGCGTTTTTAGTGCTTGAAAGTGCGATATAATCAAATGTATTATTTCCTGACTCTTTTGATATCAACAAATCATCAATCCTTCCATTCTTAAGTATAGCAAATGATACTAGACATAAATATCCCGGACTTGGATCTCGTTTACGCCATTCCTGCCAAAGTAAATTCCTAACTTGTGTGATATACCACGGATATGGAAAATTAGGAAAGTCCATTTTTAGACCCGGCTCTGCCAAAAAAGTTTCTTCGATTTTATCCTCGAGAATACTGGGTCCACCTAAAACTATTTTATCTTTTGTTGCGACAGGTTTTGCGAGAACTTTCTTTTTGACTATCTCTTTTTTTGTGTTATATTTTTGAGTGTCCTTTTTGATTTGTGTTTTAGGTTTTTGCTTTTTTATTGCATTTTTTGTGACAGATACTGCCGGTTTAGAAGATATAAAATCTATTTTATAAGTAGGATTTTGTTTTTTATTGATAGCCATAGCACCTAGCACAAAAAATGCTACGAAAATTGAAATGTGAAAAATAGTTGAATACAAGAAATACTTATTAATCATAATCTAACTTTTCTCTAATACACCTATCCCAAGCGAATTCGCACCGAGTTTTTTAGAAATATCCAAGATACTTACCAATATTTGAATTTTAGTATCTTTATCCGCCTGAACAAGTATAGTTTTTTCAGAGCTTTTACCCATCAGAAGTATCAGTTCTTGTTCTAATCCTTCTAATTTTATGGCTCTTTGGTTGACAGCAATTTTACCGTCTTTGAAAACTTCTATTTTGATGATATGATCTTTTGAAACGGCATTTTTAGAACTGGATTTTGGTAATTCGACATTAATTTGAGTTTGCATCAAGAACGGGGTAATCACCATAAAAATGATAAGCAGAATGAGTACTACGTCGATAAATGGCACCATATTAATCTCTGACATTATATTTTTATTTGGTGAATGTAATTTCATTTTACTTCTCCTTTTTGGTAAATTTTTATTTTTTTGCTCCTCGAGTACCGGTCCTCGCTTCGCTGTGGTCAGTACCTTTGTACTAGTCGTCGCAAAGAAAATAAAAATTTCCTCAAAAATGCTCGTAAAAATTTTCTGTTCTTATTCAATCAAAACTAAATTCCTACCCTTTCATTATTTTTGTTCTATTCACTTGAACTTCATAACAAATATGTTCGAGTTCCTTAATGAAGAAATTTATTTTTGAAATAAAATAATTATAAGCGACCACAGCAGGTATTGCGACAAACAAACCAGCTGCCGTATTTATCAACGCTTCTGAAATACCTTTTGCGACCACGCCCGGACCAGCCATTCCACCTGCGTTTGATAAATCAGCAAATGCATGCATAACGCCTAAAACCGTACCAAAAAGACCGATATATGGTGCTGTGCTACCGATGGTTGCTAACGAGGATAATCTTTTATAAAAACTAGATACATTCCATTGGATAATATTTTCTACATCCTCTGCTTTACATTCTGAATGTAAAATTTCGGTAAGTATTTTGCCGACCATCGTTTCACTATGTTTTGTGTTAAAGCACAAATCTTTTATTTTATAAAAATCTTTTTTGTAAAGTAAATGTCTCAAATGTTTGATAAATTCTTTTGAATTTAGAAAATTCTTTCTGTAATAAAAATATCTTTCCAAAATTATGCTCAAAGAGTATATTGATAGAAAAACCAAAAATATAAATACTACACCACCTGCAACTATCATTGACTTAAAACTTGTAAATTCCATATTTTTTCTCCTTCTTTTGAGTGCTTTTTTATTTTTTTGCTCCTAAAGTAGCTACACTCGCTCCGCTCGCTACTTCGTATCTACTAGTCGTCGCAAAAAAAATAAAAAATCATCTCAAAATAACTTTAAAAAATTTCTTTATCCGATTATTATATAAATCCAAATTAATAAATTAGTAAGTATCCCCGATGCAACATCATCTAATACTATTCCCCAACCATTATGCAGGGCAACATCTATTTTTTTGATACCAAATGGTTTTATGGTGTCAAAAATTCTGAACAATACGAATGCTGCGATTAAATATCCAAAACTTTTTGGTAAAAATGCTATTGCAAAGAAATATCCACATGCTTCGTCGATAATTATTTTTGGATTATCATGTTTCTTTTCTTTGAAATCAGATTTTTCCGATACTATAACAGAAAAAATTGTGAATAGTATTAAAAAAACAAAATATGCAAAATTATTTTCAGGTAAGAACCCGACTAACAATAAAGCTACGAAAGTTCCTAAAAAACCAGCTCCGGTATTTTTTTTGAACTTAAATATTTTACCGGGAATGTAGCTTATAAAAAGTAAAGTAGAAAATGCTTTATAAATATTATTCATTTTAACCTTTTTTGTCATGCTGAACTTGTTTCAGCATCTTATAGAAAGATCCTGAAATAAATTCAGGATGACATATTTTTTATGTTTTTTTAACTTTCTTATTTGTTCGTTTTACAGCAGTCCAACTTTTTTTCAAACTTTTATAGTTATTGAAAACATAACTAAATCCACTGAAAAATGTAACAATCGCACAAGTTATCGCCAATATATAAGGAAGTTTGTATAGTGTTATAAATATTGTAGTAGCTGTGCTTTGAAAGTTCGAAAATAAACTCAATTCGTACAAACATAACATAGCAAGTATTGCCGTAGCAGATACCATTTGTACGACAGTTTTGAATTTACCCCACTTGTCTGCTGCCAAAACAGTGCCGTCTAACGCTGCGATTACTCGAAGGGTGGTGATTGTTAGTTCTCGTAAAACTATGATGAATACTGTCCATACAGGGATATCTAGCACTGGATTACTCAAAAAACCCATAAAAACAGCTATTATGAGTACTTTATCTACAAAAGGATCAGCTATCTTGCCGAACGATGTGATTGTATTTGTTTCTCTTGCGATTTTTCCGTCAAGCCAATCTGTCGCTGCCGCTATGCCGAAAAGTATCAAGCTGGTGAATTTCATCCAAAATCCCGGCATCAATAATAACACGTATGCTATTAATGAAAGTATTGCTCTTAAAAATGTTATTTTATTTGATAGTGTCATATTGTTTGAATACCCCTTTGTTTATTGTTTCGTTTATTTCTGTTTTTGTTAAAAATATTACATTTGTGATATCATTTCCCATAACCCTTATTACTTTTGGAAAATATTTTTTTGTTAACTCAAATTCTACTTTTTGACTTTTATCTACAACATCTACAAATTCGAGATGATAATCTGTATGTTCTGTTAGTTTATAATAGACTAATATATCGCCGTAATTTCCAAAATCGAATAGAAATTTGTTTGGTTGACTTTCGTACCAGCTTTTCCAATCAGTTTGAGTTATGAGTTTATTTTTTTTGTCATAAACTTTTATTGTTTTGCCGTTTGCGATTGCATATTGTTCGAGTTCATCAAAAACATCTAAACTATCAACCCTGATAAGATCTCTTTTTTTATCAAAATATAGTATCCCTTTATTAGTTGATAATTTTGTATCGTCAAAATAATTAACCTGTGTAAATTTTATTTTTAGTGTATCTATAAATTCATCATATTCTATTAAACTATCCAAAATAGGGGTTCTGACTTCTGCAAATGCAAAAGTGGAAAATAAAAGTAAAAAACTTAATACTAATATTTTTTTCATTTATCCCTGCCCAGCGGGTTGACCTACTTTTTGTTTGAGTTGTTCTAACTCATATTCTACTTGTTCAAAATTTATAGTCCACCGATTTGAACCTTCAGGTTTACTGATAAATCCTTTCATTTCTAATATACTCAAAATGTTTGTAGCTCTTGCTGATGAACCAAAATGAGCTTTTAATAAATCTTGTGATACTCGTTTTCTTTGGGATACTAATGTCAATGCTTGGATTAATTCCTCTGAACTTGTGCCAAGTCCGTCTTCTGGACGTTGTGCTGTCACAATTCCACCTGCCTGTATAGTACCCGCCCCACCGAGTTCAGGGGTTTCGACTTCAGGATAATCAGGTTTGCCTTGAGATCTTAAAAACTCTGCGACTCTTGTGATTTCATCTTCTGACACATAAGCCCCCTGAACTCGGTGGGGCTTTTGATCTGAAATACCCAAAAATAGCATATCACCTTTACCGAGCAGACTTTCTCCACCCGGCATATCTAAAATCACACGGGAGTCTGTTTTTGACGCAACCTGTAATGCGATACGTGAAGGCAAGTTTGCCTTGATAACACCAGTGA
>CAYPLD010000062.1:0-6651 GCA_964411485.1 uncultured Elusimicrobiaceae bacterium
GTCGCTTGCCTCGCTTCAAAGGCACTCGGCAAGCAAAATGTCTATGCTTATTATTTGCCGTCAAAATATAGTCCTGCTTTGAGCGAAAAATTAGCGACAAAATTAGCGAAAAATCTAAAAATAAATTTTAAGAAAATAAATATTAACGAAGTTCATAAAACTTATCAAAAAACATATGGCAAAGTTTCTAGCTTGACAGATCAAAATATCCAAGCGAGAATAAGAGGGGATATCCTAATGAGCTTTTCATCAGAAATTAATGGACTAGTTTTAGCATGCTCTAATAAAACTGAACTCGCATGCGGATATTCCACTATGTACGGCGATACCTGTGGTGGTTTGATGCCTATCGGTGATTTATTAAAACATCGAGTTGTGGAACTTGCAAATTATATTAATGCTGATTGCGAAATTATCCCACGTGGGATAATTTCGCGACACCCTTCCGCAGAACTGAAACCAAACCAAAAAGATGAGGACGATTTACCGAAATACAAAATTTTAGACAATATAGTTCGGCTATATATAGAGGAAGGGGAAAGTGCAGAAAAAATTTCAAAGAGACTGAAAATTAGTAAAAATTTAGCAAAAAACATTATTGAAAGAATTGAACGAACTGAATTTAAGAGATATCAAGCACCGCCGATTTTGAAAGTAACAAAGAAGGCATTTGGTTCGGGTAGGAAAATGCAAATTACTAAAAGGTTCTCATTAAACACTAGTAAAACAAATCGCAATTAGAGAGCTTAAACACGGAAAATTATGAAAAAATTAATTTTGATATTAACAATTTTATGTCTAACATTAACATTGTCTGCAAAATCACAGAAACAAGCAGAAAAGGTTGTAGCCGTAAAAAAAACAGATACATATAAAGTCAATGTTCCAGTCAAAAAACAATACACAAAGCAAAAACAAAAAGTTCACACAAAAAAAAGGTATATTCCTAGAGAAAAATTAGATAGATCTAAAGTCAAACCAAAACCTTATGTGCCAGTGATAATTCAAATACCTAAAGTAAAACCGTCGCAATCAATAGACGATAAAGATTGGGGGATAAAAAGATTAAGTGTAGATAAAGTCTGGAAAAATTTAACCGGAAAAAATGTCAACATCGCTATTTTAGATTCAGGAATTTTCGAACATAAAGATTTAGAACATAGTTTGGGATATCACTTTAATGCAAGTAAATCAAACTCTTACGATGACGAGTTCGGACACGGCACAATGGTCGCTGGTGTAATATCAGGATACGGCAATAAAGAATATAGTATGATTGGAATTGCACCTGAATCAAAAATATTTTCAATAAAAATCGCGGGCAAAAGTGGATTAGGAGATAGCGGTGATATCGTCGAGGCATTAGATTGGATAATCGAATATAACAAACAAAATCCAGAACAAAAAATCAGCATAATAAACATAAGCTATGGACTAGAATCCAATATCCCACACATTCAAAAAGCTATACAAAAAACCTATGAGTCAGGTGTTTTGATAATCGCATCAGCAGGAAACAGCGGAAATACGATAGTGATGTATCCCGCAAAATATAAAAATGTGATTTCGGTTTCAGCAAGCGAAATCAACGATAAATTCTATGTGAACTCTAGCTTTGGTGATAAAATCGATTTTATCGCTCCCGGTAAAAATATCTATACAACCGATAATAGAGGAAATTATGTTTGGGTCGAAGGAACATCATTTTCAAGTGCCTATTTGACAGGACTATCAGCTCTAGCAGTTCAATCATATAGAGATGTATACCATAAAGATCCATCGCCAAAAGAAATTTATACTCTGTTGAAAAATTCAGCCGAAACTCTAAATCTAAAATCATATAAACAAGGAAATGGAATAATCAATGCCACAAAATTTTGAAGTGCCGAAAAATTTAATTTTTAATACTCGAGAACTAATTCGAGTTTTGCCGTTAAAATGTTCGGCAAAACTCGAACCGAAAGATTTGCAAAAATTTTTGAGTAAAATGATGAAGTTAAAACAAGCGATAATAAAATTAAATTTTTCGGCAATATCAAAAAATATATTAGTACACGGAAAAGTTGAGGGAAAAATTCAAATTGAATGTTCAAGATGCTTAAAAGAAATCGAGCATGATTTCAGCGAGGAATTTTACGAAACGCTATCGACTAGTGCTAAAGAAATTGATATAATGAATGTAATACAGCAAACGCTGGCACTTGTTAATGAGATACAATATTTATGTTTTGATGAGTGCAAGGGTTTGTGTTTTATATGCGGTGAAAATCGGAATATAAAAGAGTGTAAATGTAAGGTTGACAAGCAATCGCCATTTGCAGTATTGAAAGACAAATTTAATAAAAAGAAAGAGGGACAATAACAATGCCTAATCCTAAAAGAAAACACACTCGCTCGCGACGAGATAAAAGAAGATCAGAAAACTGGAAATTGAGCATGCCGGGGACTGCGACATGTAAGAATTGTCAAGCGGTAATCAGAGCAAACACAATTTGTCAAGAATGTGGAACTTATAAAGGTAAAGTAGAAAAAGCTCCAAAAGTAAAGACTGACAAGAAAGAAGAAAATCAAGAACAGAAATAGATAAAACCATGAAGATAGCAGTAGACGCTTTAGGTGGGGATTTTGGATATGCTCCTAATGTAGAAGGTGCCATAAGGGCTTCTATTGAATTGGGTTATGAGATTATTCTAGTCGGCGACGAACAAAAGCTCGAACAAGAAGTAAGGAAACATAAACGAAGAGGTAAAATTTCCATAGTTCATGCTCCTAATGTGATTGATATGAGTGCTGATCCTGCAAAAGAATGTAAAAGCAAACCAGATTCCAGTATTATGGTATCTGCACAGCTTGTCAAAAGTAAACAAGCAGATGGCTTTATATCAGCTGGAAATTCCGGTGCGACTATGGTAGCATCACTTCTGAATATCGGACGAATCAAAGGAATTTCACGACCCGCAATTGCAGTACCACTTCCAACAGCAAATGGCTTTTCATTACTATTAGACGCAGGAGCTAATACAGATTGTAAAGCAGAACATCTTGCCCAGTTTGCTTTGATGGGAAGTGTATATAGCAGTATAGTCTTTGGAAAAGAAAATCCAACGATAGGTCTATTATCGGTAGGTGAAGAAGAAAGCAAGGGTAATGTTTTAGTCAAAGAAACTATCCCTTATATGAAAAAAGCAGATTTTAATTATTTGGGAACCGTCGAAGGACGAGATATTCCTTATGGAAAAACAGACGTTATTGTTTCTGATGGATTCGTAGGAAACGTAGTACTAAAACTTGCTGAAGGTATGGGAAAAGTTTTAATCGATATGATAAAACAAGAGATTGTGAAAAATCCAGTATCAAAAATCGGTGGACTACTTGCTAAAGATGCGTTCAAAAAAGTAAAAGCTAAAACAGATCCTGATATTGCAGGAGGTGCATTACTTTTAGGAATAGATGGAACAGTGATAATCGCACATGGTAAGAGCAACGAAAAAGCAATTTTCAATGCGATAAAACAAGCAGGTACATTAGCTGAAAATAACGCTAATGAAAAAATAAAAAACGCAATAGATAAACTTAATCAATCTTTGTATTTTAACGGAAAATAAACTATATTATATTGTATAAATATGGTAAGATTTCTAGGGCAATTAAGATGAAAAATTTAGAGAATAAAACAAGTATCATAACAGGTGGAGCTCAAGGTATCGGATTAGCTTTAGCAGAAATGTTCGCAGAAAATGGTTCGAACATTGCTATATGTGATATCAACGAAAACGCATTAAAAACAGCTAAAACGAAACTAGAAAAAATTGGCATAAAAGTTTTCGTCAAAAAAGCCGACATCTCAAAAGCAGAGGATTGTCAAACATTTGTTAAAGATACAATAGAAAATTTAGGTGATATCGATGTATTGGTAAACAATGCGGGTGTCACGAGAGATAATTTGACAGTTAGAATGTCAGAACAAGATTGGGACTTAGTAATTAACATAAACCTTAAGGGTAGCTTCTTGATGAGTAAAGCTGTACTCACACATATGATGAAACAAAGAAAAGGTAGCGTAGTGAATATATCGTCGGTGGTGGGTCAGATGGGAAATGCCGGACAGGCAAATTACAGTGCATCTAAGAGTGGTCTTATAGGTTTGACTAAAAGTTTAGCAAGAGAGTTCGCCGGACGAAATATCCGAGTGAACGCAATAGCACCAGGGTTTGTGAGAACAGCAATGACAGATAAACTTAAAGATGATATCAAAGAAAAACTTTTAGCAACTATCCCGCTTAAAAGATTTGCAGAACCAGAAGACATTGCAAAAGCGGCATTATTTTTAGCAAGTGAACAATCGTCATATATAACAGGTCAAGTGCTTGGGATAAACGGTGGATTGTACATATAAAAAATAAAATTAAAATTTAGAGAAACATTCGGAGGATCAGATGGCAGAAAATATAGAGGAACGCGTAAAAAGTATAATCGTTGAACAATTGGGTGTAGAAGCTGGGGAAGTAAAACCTGAAGCTCAGTTTGTGAACGATCTAGGAGCAGATTCTTTAGATACGGTAGAGCTTATAATGGCTCTAGAACAAGAATTTGATGTAGAAATTCCAGACGAAGAAGCTGAAAAAATCAAAACAGTGGGTGAAGCACTTACTTATTTGAATCAGCACGCAAAAAAATAAATTGTGAATGCTAAAAGCATAGAAAAAACAGAAAATATACTAAATTATACCTTTAAGAATAAAAATATTTTAAAGGAAGCTCTCACACATAAATCTTACAGCAATTTGGCTAGAAAAGAAAAGTATAATGAACGATTAGAATTCTTGGGCGACAGCGTTCTTGGATGTGTAGTAGCAGATTTTGTTTATAATAACCGTCCCGATTTTGAAGAGGGACGGTTGTCTAAAATAAAAAGCAATTTAGTATCAAGAAAAAATTTATATCATTGGGCAAAAAATATAAATTTAGGTAAATATTTATATTTGAGTTCAGCGGAAGTATCTAGCGGAGGAAGGATTCGAGAAAGTATCCTTTCGAACGCTATGGAAGCAGTTATAGGAGCGGTTTATCTCGACGGCGGGTATAATAAAGTCAAAAAAGTTATTCTGGATTGGATTGAAACTGAAAATCTCGAAGACTTTGACGAAGATTTCAAAAGTGTTCTTCAAGAATATGTGCAAAAGAAAAGTAATAAATTACCGAAATATGAAGTGATCAGCACGGTCGGACCAGAACACGATAAAGTTTTTAGCATAGAAGTTTATATCGAGGGAAAACTACTTGGTAAGGGAAAGGGTAAGAATAAAAAGTCAGCTCAACAAAATGCCGCAAAAAATGGGTTGGCGAAACTTAAAGCTTCAAAACAATTATAGTTTAGGGAATTTATAATGAGTATTAAGAAAACGCCAAAAATTTTGCTTGTCGTATTTTTTGTCATACCAGTGGCAATACTTTTAATTTTCACAATCTTTGGTAATCTTTCTGATAAAATAATCGGTAAAGATAAAAAACTTCAACTGGATTCTAAAATAAATTATGCAGATAAAATAACTGATGCTATATCCAAAGGTGACTATGCTCAAGTCGAGGATATAATGCTACGAGGTGTTGATGTGGATATCGTCAATAATAAGGGCGATAGCCCACTGATGACTAGCATAAGATATGGTAAACCAGAAATACGAGATTTGATTTTAAGTTTATATCCTGACATCAACAAGCCAAACAAAATCGGCGATAGTCCGATTTTACTGGCGACCAAACAAAATGATTTTGATAGTATCAGAATTCTGACCGTATCAGGTGCAAATTTGAATGTGAAAAACAATTATGGATATACTCCTGTATTGGCGAGTGTTTCGTTAGGTAGCAAAGAATTGGCACGACATTTCATAACTTACGGATCTACTGCTGGGATAAATTCTACAAACTTTTTTAAGTATATTTCCAAGAAAAATCTACTTGGTATCGAGGTATTTTTAATAGGTGGAATGAATCCGAATGTTTTCGATTCTAACGGGAATACAGCACTTATAATAGCATCGGCAAACGGGGATACAAAACTCGTAAGTTTGATGATAAAATATAAAGCGAATTTAAATATTGTAAACAAATATGGCAATAATGCTCTGATATATTCTTTGAGAAAACAATATCCTCAAATTTCAAAATACTTGATAGAAAGAGGTGCTGATGTTAATGTAGTAAATAAGAAAGATGAAACTGCACTTTTTTGGGCGAGTTATCATGGATATTATGATATCGCAAAATTATTGCTTGAAAAAAATGCTAACCCAAGCACAAAAACAAAAAAGGGACATACTCCGTACGATATCGCCGAGAAAAGAAATCAAAATGGAATTTTAAGTTTATTCAAAAAATACGGAATAAGAAAATGACCTGAAAGAGTTTTCTTAAAGTTTTTTCTCCCTTTTGTAAAGGGAGTACCCGAACAGAAGTGAGGGGGAGGGATTTAATGTTTCAAAACATTATAAAGCTTTAATAGTTGTATGAAACATTAAAACCCCCGATATTTGTTGACACAAATATCACCCCCTTTTTGAAAGGGGGAAAGTAAAATAGGGATTTATTAAAATAAAATGATGTATAATAAACATATGAGAAACAACAAAACATTTACCACACACACAC
>CAYPLD010000063.1:0-6566 GCA_964411485.1 uncultured Elusimicrobiaceae bacterium
GTTTAATTGTTGCATAAAAATCTCCTTAAATAGAAAGTATATATATATTTTAGAAAATTATTAGATAAATACAAGTGGTAATAAAAAGTAAAATGTTTTAGTATATATTATAAGGAGATTTTTATGCGTTCAAAAAAAATCTGGTTAGTGACTGGCGGTGCAGGATTTATTGGCTCTTGTATAGTGGAGAAACTGGTGAAAAAAGGTGAAAAAGTCCGAGTTTTGGATAATTTCTCTACCGGTAAAATGAAATATTTAACACCATTCAAAAATAAGATAAAAATCATCAAAGGCGATGTTCGAAGCTTGCAAGATGTGAAAAAAGCTGTGAAAGGCGTTGATTATATTATTCATTTGGCAGCGTTCAGAAGTGTTGAACAATCTGTCGAACAACCAAAACTAGTTTACGATAATAATGTTACTGGTACGATAAATATTTTAGAACAGGCAAAATCAGAGTCAGTAAAAAAAGTGGTATTTGCATCATCATCATCGGTATATGGTGATGTTAAAACCTCAAAAAGTCAGAAAGAGCCAGACTCTGATTTTGCAATATTACAATCTCCATATGCACTTGGAAAACTGACGGCTGAAAAATATTGTGAGCTTTATAGTGATGTTTATAATCTACCTACAATCTGTTTGAGATATTTTAATGTTTATGGTCCGAACATGAACAGCAATAAATATAGTTTGGTGATGGAATCTTTTATTGAGGGCATTAAACAGAGTAAGGCGGTTGAGATACATTGGGACGGGAAACAATCTCGTGATTTTATTTTTGTAGAAGATGTGGCAGATATCACGATAAGTTCGGCTCTCAAAAAAAACATTTCGCACGGTGTATATAACATAGGTAGTGGTTGTGCGTTTAGTGTTTTAGAGATTTTATCAACGCTTGAAAAAATAGCTGGCAAAAAAGTAAAGCGAATTTCAAAACCGAAACGAGCGGGTGATGTTCGTAAAACTTTATCAAATGTTAATAAAGCAAAAAAAGAAATTAGCTTTAGAGTCAAAACAAATCTAGAACAAGGTATAAGAAAAGTTTGGAAAAGTTATAATTAGAGGGGAGAAGAATATGAAGAAAATATTATTAATATTATTTACATCAATATTGTTCGTTGGTTGTGCTACTACTCCAATGACGGAGAGGAAACAATTAGTATTTATTAGTTCAGAAAATGAAATCGCAATGGGGGAGGAAGCTTTTAGAGAAGTATTGGCGAAATCGACATTATCGACGAACCAAGAACAAGTTGCGATGGTAAATCGAGTCGGAAAAAGACTAGCCAAACAAGTTGATGCAGATTTCAACTGGGAATTTGCACTTATAAAAAGTGATAAAGTTAACGCATTTTGTTTACCGGGTGGTAAAGTAGGAATTTATACAGGTATTTTAGAGATTACCAAAAATGAAGATGGATTAGCAGTTGTGATGGGTCACGAAATCGCACATGCTATCGCACGACATGGTGCTGAAAGAATGAGTCAAAATATGATTTTGGGACTTGGTGCAATAGCTTTTGGTATATCTACTGATAGCTCCGATAGAGCAAAATATTTAGCGGCTTATGGGATAGGTAGTGCGGTGGTAGTGGCACTTCCGTATAGTCGAAAGCATGAGTACGAGGCGGATTATATAGGTTTGATGTTGATGGCAAAAGCTGGATATGATCCTAATGAAGCGGTAACATTTTGGCAACGAATGAGTGAAGCAAAAGGTGGTTCAGGGTCTTCGTTATCTGAATTTATATCCACGCACCCAGCGGATGCAAATAGGATAGAAAAATTAGAAGCATATATGCCCGAAGCGATGAATTATTATAAAGCATATAAATAATAGTGGCTTTATAGATGTTTTCAAAAACTATAAAATTTAGTAAAATATAAATGTGAGGTATTTGCCTTGCATTTTTTTGACAAAATTTTAAAAGAATTTTCATTTCGGGCTGGTAGCTTAGTTGGTAGAGCGCCTCGTTTACACCGAGGAGGTCGAAGGTTCGAGTCCTTTCCGGCCCACCATTTTTACTTTGTCTTTTATCTTTTTTCTTATTCTAAAAAATTAAAAAAATTATTCAGGAGAATTCAAAATGGAAAAACCAAATATAAAACCAAATTGTCCTAACTTTTCATCAGGACCTTGTGCCAAAAGACCGGGTTGGACAACAGACGCATTAAAAGATGCATTACTCGGACGATCACATCGATCAGCAGAAGGTAAAGAAAGATTAAGAGAAGTGTCAAAAAGAATGAAAGATATTTTACAACTTCCAGAAGATTATCGAATCGGAATTGTCGCAGGTTCAGATACAGGTGCAGTCGAACTCGCAATGTGGACCATGCTCGGCGATAAACCAGTAGATATTTTCGGTTGGGAAAGTTTCGGTAAAGGTTGGATAAGTGATCTAACAAAACAATTAAAACTTCCAGAAGTGAACGAACACAAAGCAGATTATGGAAAACTTCCGGACTTATCAAAAGCAAATCCAAAAAACGATATTGTTTTCACATTGAACGGAACAACTTCTGGTGTGAAAGTTCCAAATTTGGATTGGATTTCTGATGATAGAACAGGTATCACAATTTGCGATGCAACATCAGGAATTTTTGCGATGGATGTTGATTATAAAAAATTAGATGTAATCACATTTTCATGGCAAAAAGTTTTAGGTGGTGAAGCAGCACATGGTGTGATTATACTTTCGCCACGAGCAGTTAAAAGAATGGAAGAAAGTGAACCAAAAGTTGAATGGCCACTTCCAAAAACTTTCCGACTCGCTGGTGGAGGTAAACTAAAAGAGGGGGAATTAGAATATTCAACGGTGAATACTCCTAGTTTGCTCTGTGTTGAAGATGCAATCGACGCATTAAAATGGACAGAAACAGTTGGTGGTGTCGAAGGTTTAATAAAACGATCAATGGCGAATTTATCGGCAATAGAACAATGGGTTGAAAAAACCGATTGGGTAGAATTTTTAGCAGAATCAAAAGAAACTCGATCGAACACATCTGTATGTTTGATGATAACAGCAGATTGGTTCAAAAAATTAGAAGACGCAGATAAAACAAAAGCGGCTAAAAAAATCACAAGTATGCTTGGCAAAGAAGGTGTCGCATACGACATTAATTCATATGGAAAAGCACCTGCGGGTATCAGAATTTGGTGTGGTGCGACAATCGAAGCATCAGACGTTGAAGCACTTTGCCCTTGGATAACTTGGGCGTACGAGCAGGTAGCTCAAGAATATAAGCAATAGGAGATAAACATGAAAAGAATATTCTTAATATTGTTTTTATTATCTATAACAACTAGTGTTTTTGCGGAAAAAATGATAATAAATTGTGGCGAAACTACGGGTAAGAGAATAGATTATAATATTGATAAAGATAAAAAGCCAAAATGGAGTACAGATAAAGTTTCTGGTGCGAAAGAAACATTTAGTTTTACTATTGGTGAAAATAGTGCCAAATATTATTTTAGTAGCACTAGGAGTACTGAAATTACTGAAGAAACTTTATTTGTCTTAAAACAAACGGCAGATCAAATAGCTTTTACAAACATAGCTGGTTCGTCAGTAAATGTGTATAATTATTTTCCTCATGCAAAGATTATGGTTTACCAAAGAGCAAATAATTGGAAATTTGTTGGAAGTAATGAAATTTCTGCTTTCTTGATGTATGCAAAATGTAGCCATAGAATTAAAGAATAAATTTTTTCTTAACCCTCTCCCATTGGGAGAGGGGAGGGTGAGGGCTATATAAAACATGCATAGAAAATTGGTAAATAAAAATTTAATAAATTTCGCTAAAAACAATAGAAAAAGTTCTACCAAAGCAGAAACTAAATTATGGAGTATTCTAAAAAATAGAAACTTGAATGGTTATAAATTTAGAAGGCAAGAAGTTATTAAGAAATATATTGTGGATTTTATTTGTTATGAAAAAAGTTTAATTATAGAACTTGATGGTGGTCAACATAATGAGAAATCTAATGAATTATTAGATGAAGAAAGAACAGAACATTTAAAAAAAGAAGGATTTGAGGTTTTAAGGTTTTGGAATAATGAAGTTTTGGAAAATATTGATGGAGTGGCTAATATTATTCTTAAAGTTCTTAACAAAACAAAGCCCTCACCTTAATCCTCTCCCTAGGGGAGAGGAAAAATACAAAATAGGAGCGAGAAAAAGATGAAAGTATTAGTAGCAGATAAATCGCATTCAATTTGCGAAGAAATATTTAAAAACAGAGGCATCGAAGTTGATGTGAATGTGGGTATGAACCCAGAGGAATTGAAAAAAGTTATTGCAAATTATGATGCAATCATAATTCGATCGGCAACAACTTTGACAAAAGAAATTATAGATGCTGCGACAAATCTAAAAGTAGCAGTGAGAGCGGGTATCGGTGTAGATAATATCGACATCGAAGCATGTACAGCAAAAGGTGTTTTAGTTATGAACACACCATTTGGTAATGCGGTATCGACGGCAGAACACGCAATCGCAATGATGATGTCACTTTGCAGAAGCATACCACAAGCACATAAAAGCACACATGAAAGTCTTTGGGAAAAGAAAAAGTTTGGTAAAGGTGTAGAAGTTTATGAAAAAACTTTAGGTGTGATTGGTTGTGGAAATATCGGTAGCATTGTTGCTGATAGAGCTAAAGGTTTGAAAATGAAAGTTATTGCTTTTGATCCGGGTTTAACTATAGAACGTGCAAAAAAAATTGGTGTAGAAAAAGTCGAACTTTGCGATCTTTATAAACGAGCGGATATAATTACGTATCATGTTGCAGGATTATCAGCGATGAAAATGTTGAATAAAGATGCGATAAATAGTATGAAAGATGGTGTCAGAATAGTAAATTGTGCTCGAGGAAAAGTTGCGATAGAACAAGATGTAAAAGATGCAATCGAAAGTGGAAAAATCGTAGGTTATGCAACGGATGTTTATTTTGAAGAACCAGCAAAAGAACATATTTGGTTTGGTATGGAACAAGTAGTTTGTACACCACATATAGCGGCATCGACACAAGAAGCACAACGAAACGTTGCACTTCAAGCGGCAGAACAAATTTCTGATTATTTGTTAGATGGTAAAATCACAAATGCAAAAAATGAGGTACAAAAAGTTAATGCCTAAACTTCCATTGTTAAATCCGATTTACGGGATACGACCAGCAAAAGGCAAAGCTCAAGATATAGTCGCTCCACCTTATGATGTGTTGAATTCAGCAGAAGCTAAAGAGCTTGTCAAAGGCAAGCCGTTGAGTTTTTTGCATGTATCAAAAGCAGAGATTGATCTACCAGAAGGTACAGATGTTCACGCTCAAGAAGTGTATGATAAAGCAGGTGAGAATTTCAAGAAAATACTCGAGGATGGCGTTTTAGTGAGAGAAGAAAAACCTTGCTATTATGTATACCGAATGCAAATGGGCGACCACGTTCAAACTGGTTTGGTTGCAGGTGCATGTGTTGATGATTATGATGTGAATCGAATCAGAAAGCACGAGTTCACACGACCGGTAAAAGAGGATGACAGAGTTGCACAAATTAAAGCTGTTGGTGCACAAACCGGACCGGGTCTGATTGCTTATAAACAAATTCCTGAAGTTGATGTTATTATCAAAAAGACGACTCAGAATGAGCCGGAATTTTCTGTTAAAGGTATTAGCGATGTGGTTCATACACTTTGGGTACTCGACGATGAACAAGATATAAAAACAATCACAGATGCTTTTGAAAAGCAAAATGCGATTTATATTGCGGACGGACATCATCGTTCGGCTGCGGCGTCGCGAGTGAAAAAGTATATGATGGAAAAACGTGGTGCGGAGCATACCGGTGATGAGCCATATAATGTTTATTTAGCGGTTGCGTATCCAGTTGACGAAATGAAAATTTGGGATTATAATCGTGTTGTCAAAGATTTGAATGGATTATCCAATGACGAATTTTTGGCGAAACTCAAAGAGAGTTTTGAAGTAGTGGAATCGACGGGACAAGCAAAGCCAAAAGCATATCGAGAATTTGGAATGTATCTTGACGGAAAGTGGTACACGATGAAACCGACGGTTGAAACACCAAAAGATGATCCAGTAAAATCTTTAGATGTTAGCGTTTTATCTGATATTGTTTTGGATAAAATTTTAGGCATTGAGGATTTGAGAAAGTCCGACCGAGTAGATTTTGTTGGTGGGATTAGAGGATTATCTGAACTTGAAAAACGAGTTGATAGTGGTGAGATGAAAGTAGCATTTGCGATTTATCCGACTTCGATTGACGAGTTGGTAGCTGTTGCAGATGACAATCAGGTGATGCCACCGAAATCGACGTGGTTTGAACCAAAGTTGGCAGACGGAGTCGTTTCGAATCCTCTTATATAGTTTGGGTTATTTGTCATCTTGAATTTATTTCAGGATCTTATAGAAAGATTGCGGACCAAGCCCGCAATGACAAGAATATTAAAAAAACACATTGTTAAATCCGCGAAGTTAAATTTTTTTGTCATTGCGAGGAGCAAAGCGACGTGGCAATCTCAATCTTTTTCTCCCTTTTGTAAAG
>CAYPLD010000064.1:0-6541 GCA_964411485.1 uncultured Elusimicrobiaceae bacterium
AAACAAAATTATACAGACAGATTATTAGATTTATTGGTCATTGCTTTGTTACCATTTATTTTAATGTCTGCTTACTTGTCCATTGCTAAATTATCCAAATCTAAACCGATTCATAAATGGCTATCAAT
The DNA here is from genome assembly GCA_964411485.1 of uncultured Elusimicrobiaceae bacterium. Classification (GTDB taxonomy): domain Bacteria; phylum Elusimicrobiota; class Elusimicrobia; order Elusimicrobiales; family Elusimicrobiaceae; genus Pseudelusimicrobium. Next base: position 129 of record CAYPLD010000064.1, read on the forward strand.
TATATTAATTTGTATTTTAAAATTTAAAGATACTCGTTATAAAAAAGTCTTCTTGCAAAAGAAACTGTATTATATTCTTTAGTTATGGATACCTCATATAATGAATCAGAAAATTTTATAGATATAAAAACATTATCTTCACTTTTATTCATTTTTCGAGTATATATGATAAACTCCACATCTTTTTCTTCTTTAAATTTTTCCTCTAGATCTTTATATCGATGTGAACAAGAAGATTTATCATTATTTTTCATCAAACTTTTTAATGCATCTTCATCTGATTTTGCATAAAGATTTTCGCTAAAAACAGTCTGCAAAATACTATACATTGTTTCTATTCTAAATCTCTCATAGTTAAGTACTGTGCCCCACTCTTCTGGAATTTTTACACGAAAATCTTTTAATTCTGGATTATTTTCCTTTAATATTTTTATAGTTTCAATTTTCATTTTTATAATATTATCTTTTATCTCTTGACCTTCAAGCTTTTTTTCTACCAACCACTTAAAAGGATTACTTTGAGCTTTTGCAATACTTGAAAACATTCCGACTAACATAATAGCCAACATTACATTTATTATTTTTTTCATTAGAGATTTCTCCTTATTACGAAATACAATTATATTATAGCACACGTACTGATAAATGTTATAATTTAAATAATAAGAATAAAAAATTTTCGAGTATTTTTGTGGAAATTTTTATTTTCTTTGCGACGACTAGTCCGTTCAGCGAATACTCCGAAGGAGTAGCGGGACTTTAGGAGCAAAAAAACAAAAATTTACCAAAAAGAGGAAGTAAAATGAAAGAAAGACCTATGTATATGGAACTAAAACCCAAAGAACCAATTAAAGCTATGCGTGGCAACAAGTTGAGATGTAAAACTTGGGAAGCCGAAGCCGCATTACGAATGATGGAAAACAATTTAGACCCAGAAGTAGCACTTATCCCCGAACAACTCATCGTCTATGGCGGAGCAGGTCGAGCGTGTCGAAACTGGAAAGAATATCACAATATCGTCAAAGCCCTAACAGAATTAGAGCCAGACGAAACACTTTTGATACAATCAGGCAAACCTGTTGGCGTAGTCAAAACTCACAAACATAGTCCACGAGTTTTAATCGCAAACAGCAATATCGTACCGGCATGGTCAACTGCTGATAATTTTGAAAAATACGATTTGATGGGTCTAACAATGTACGGACAAATGACAGCAGGTAGCTGGATTTATATCGGCACACAAGGGATTTTACAAGGCACATATCAAACTTTCGCAGCGGTTGCTGATAAATATTTCAACGGCTCGCTCGCAGGAACTTGGTCTGTGACTGGTGGACTCGGTGGTATGAGCGGAGCTCAACCTTTGAGCGTAACCATGAATGGCGGTGTTATCATAAACGTTGAAGCTGATTATGATAGAACCAAAAGAAAATTAGATGAAAAATTTATCGACACAATGACAACCGATTTTGACGAAGCAATAAGTTTAATGAAAAAAGCTGTTGCTGAAAAAAAACCACTTTCGATTGGACTAGTTGGCAATTGTGCCGATGTTTTACCGAAAATGGTAAAAGAAAATTTAATACCAGACATTGTGACCGATCAAACATCGGCACATGATTTATTGGATTATATCCCCCTCGGCGATTTCAAAGAAATGCAAGAGCTTAAAAAAACCGATTCAAAAGAATATAAAAAGCGAAGTTTGGAAGCGATAAAATTACATACTCAAGCGATTATTGATATGCAAAATAAAGGTTCAATCGCGTTTGATTATGGAAATAATTTACGTGGTCAAGCAGAGTTGGGTGGAATGAAAGTTCGCGATGAAAAAGGCGACTTTTTATATCCGGGATTTGTGCCGGCATACATTCGTCCATTGTTTTGCGAAGGTCGCGGACCTTATAGATGGGTAGCATTGTCTGGCGAAATGTCTGACATAGATAGACTTGACGAACTAGTTTTAGAAATGTTCCCAGACGACGAAATTTTGACACGATGGATTAAAGTCGCAAGAAAGAAAGTCCCACAAATCGGATTACCGAACAGAGTTGCATGGCTTGGTTTAGGTGATCGTGATAGATTTGCAATTAGAGCTAATGAGCTTGTAAAATCAGGCGAGTTGAAGGGTCCGATAGTTTTTGGACGCGATCATTTAGATTGCGGTTCGGTGGCGTCACCGAACCGCGAAACTGAGGCCATGAAAGATGGCAGTGATGCAATCGCTGACTGGCCTTTGCTCAACGCTTTGACCTCGACGGCAAGTGGTGCTGACTGGGTATCGATACATAATGGTGGTGGTGTCGGGATTGGATATTCGACACATACGGGTCAAGTTATTGTTGCGACAGGCGAGGATAGCAAGGTAGCACAATTGAAAGCTGTTTTGACGAATGATCCGATGATGGGCGTGTTCCGACATGCTGATGCGGGTTATGAAGAAGCGATAGAATTCGCAAAAAAGAAAAATGTAAAAATACCAAGTTTAGAAAAGTAAAAAATAAATTTTATGAAACAAAAAAAGCGGACAAACATTGTCCGCTTTTTTTGTTCTTTATTTTTTGAATATATACTACTTTTCAAAATTATTCAACACTATCAAAACCTAAGTATTTATTTGAGTATTCAAAATATTCTTTCAAAATTATTTTTTCTTCTTTTTCATTTATTTGCAAGTATAAATTTATATCTTCAAAATCAAATTCTATTATTGAATAACCATCTTTATCTTTTCGAAATGTAAAAGCTAAATTTTTATCTGTTAAACTTTCTCTAGATATAGGATATAAATTTCTATTTATTTTTTCGGACACACGAGTATATACTCGTTTATACACATCAGCACATATCGACTTATAATTTTCATGCTTATTAAAAGGGCTCAAAAAAAGATTTATCTCTACTTTATAGTTCTCTAATTCTGGATTATTGTCTTTTAACATTCTTTCTAGTTTAGCTTCAAGAGCATCTGTATCATTATAATCTATTTCTTTTTCCGTAGTTTTTATTTTTTGTTCAACAAACTCATTTATTTCATTTGTTGTCATATCCACCTGTGCTTGAGCATTAATAACCACAAAAGCTAAAGCTATTATTAACATTATTTTTTTCATTGGGGTTCTCCTTTTTTATTCTACCTTAATTTTAGCAACTGCCCCATTTTCGCACAAGACCCAAAAGTACTAGTTTCGAATAGTAAATTTGTATTACATTTATTTATCAAGTTCTAAACTTTCTTCTTTTGCAATAACATAAGCTTTTATTTTGTCATTATCCTCACTGTCCTGCAACTTCTCCGCCCAATATCCATTATATTTTCCAATACCTGAGTTCATATCCATTAAATATTCAATTATTTCCATATTTTCTGTAAGTGATTCGTTCATCATCTTACTAAAAAAATGTATTGTCTCCTCATTGTAAACAGATTCTTCTACTGATTCCTGATTTTCATTTAAGAATAACTCCTCATAATATTTTTCTATCTTGACCCTGTTTTGTATTGCTATAAGAAAAGGAGTTGCTCCTTCTCCATTTCCTACATTAACATTTTCTTTTGTAATCATCTCTTTTACTGCTTCTGGAAGTCCTAACCTAACAGACGCAAAACATAAAACAGTTTCTGTTGCTCCACCTATTTTTAGCTTTTCAAAAATTTCTTCAGATTCCATCCCTTCTTCACGCATTTGCTGTATATCCATTTCTAATGGTGTCCATTGTGCATAAGAACTTACTGTTCCTAACATAAGAAAACCAAATACAAGTATCATTACATTTGTTACTAATTTTTTCATTTTATTTGCTCCGTTTTTATTTCATTACACACATTTTATACTTCTCATTGTGTGTATGTCAACACCTAATTGCCCACAAGACCTTTTCTTCTACGCGTCCTTTTGGTTCCTGGTTAAATTTTTATTGTTATCATTTCATTATACTTTTTATAGAGGTTTACCTCATTTAATAGTTCTTTTCGTTCTTTTTGTTTTTTTTCGATATAAGTTACTACTTCCGTATAACCCTTTCGCTTTGCTAACTTAAGTTCCCTTACCTCATTACCTGCACCCATATCTATTAAATGCTTAATTATTTCCATATTTTTTGAAAGAACATCACTTTCTTCATTCAAAAGCATACCAAGTACCGTCTCCTTTCCCGAATTGGGATATATTTGCGAATAATTTTTCCTATTTTCTTCCCTAACAAGTTGCCAAAAGGCAGAACTTCCTTCAAATCTTTTATAATCTCTCTCTATCCTGTTCCTTTCTTTTATCGCTACAGAAAGAAGAGTTTTTCCTTTCTCATTTTTTTTATTAACGTTTTCTTCTGTAATTTTTTCTTTTACAGTTCTCGCATCGTTTTTAATAACAGCTCTAAAACATATGTCTGTGTTTTTTTCTATTGTTCTTTTTTGAGCATAAGAACTTACTGTTCCTAGCATAAAAAACCCAAGTGTAAGTATTATTATATTTGCTACTAATTTTTTCATTTTTTATATCGTCCTATATTAACATATTATAATCCACAATGAATTCTAGCAAGACCTAAAAGTACTAGTTGCATGTAGTAAATTAGTACTATATGCCCTTAACGATAATTTTATATAATTTAATTATATACAAATTTAGGAGTTATTATGAAAAAGATTGTAGAATGTGTACCAAATATTTCAGAAGGTAGAAATAAAGCTGTAATTGATGCCGTCGTCGACGCTATTAAAAATTCAGGTGATGTGAACGTCGTTGACGTCGATCCCGGATACGATACCAATAGAACCGTCATAACAATAGTCGGTGAAAAAGCACCGGTTTTTGAAGCCGCTTTTGCTTGTATCAAAAAATCTCAAGAATTGATCGACATGAGCAAACACACAGGTGCTCATCCAAGACAGGGTTGTACTGATGTATGTCCGTTCGTTCCAGTATCTGGGATAACCATGGACGAATGTGCTCAAATGGCTAAAGATTTGGGTGAACGAGTTGGTGACGAGTTAGGTATCCCAGTTTATCTATATGGCTATGCTGGAACTTCTAAAGATCGCCAAAATCTGGCGTTTGTGAGAAAAGGTGAATATGAGGCATTATCCGAAAAGTTAAAAACACTACCGCCAGATTTTGGCACGAAAAAATTTGATGATGTCGCAAAAAAGTCAGGAGCTGTGAATATTTCAGCCCGAGATTTTTTAATCGCATATAATATCAACTTAAATACTCGTGATGTTGCAATCGCAAAAGACATTGCATTTTCGATTAGAGAAGCAGGCAGAGCGAAGAGAGATAAAGATAATAATATTATCCGTGATGAAAAAGGTAAGGCAGTAAAAATTCCCGGTCTATTAAAAGGAGTAAAAGGGATTGGTTGGTATATCGAGGAATATGGTATCGCTCAATTGTCATTCAATTTGACAAATTATAAAGATGTTCCACTTTGGAAATTATTTGAAACTGCAGTCAGCGAAGCCAAAAAACGGGGTGTTCGTGTGACAGGTAGTGAGCTTGTCGGACTACTTCCAAAGGATTGTATAACCGAATGTGGCAAACACTTTTTAAGCAAAGCAAAACGATGTATTGGTGTGCCAGAACGAGAGTTGATGCACATTGCAATAAAAAGTTTAGGTCTTGATGAAATCACAAAATTTGATATCGATGAAAAAGTTATCGAATATAAAATAGCCAAAGCGACACCGCTTGGTGAAATGAAATTGAAAGATTTTATCGACGAAGTAGGTAAGGATAGTCCAGCTCCGGGTGGTGGTTCGGTTGCCGCTTTGGCTGGTGCTTTGGGAGCAGGACTTGGTTCAATGGTCGCTGCATTAACACCGGCAAAAAAAGGTTTTGAAAGTACTTTAGATTTGATGAACGATAAAGGCACAAAATTATCAGCACATCTGGAATTTTTGAAAAAAGCAATCGATGAAGATACTGATGCATTTAATGATGTGATGAGTGCGATGCGAATGCCAAAAAAAACTGATGAGGATAAAAAGATTCGTGATGAATCAATCCAAACGGGCTATAAGACAGCAACATTAGTACCATTTTCTACGGCAGAGCATTGCGTTGGATTAACCAAAGAACTTATTGAATTAGCAGAAAAGGGTAATCCGGCATCGGCTAGTGATGTGGGTGTTGGAGCATTGATGGCATACTCTGGTTTTGAGGGTGCGATTTTGAATGTTGAAATAAATTTACCTAATATCACTGATGAAAAGTTCAAAAAAGAGTTAGTTGATAAAATTGACGGATTACGCGAGGAAATCATTCAAAATCGCGATAAAGTATTAGAGATAGTCAAAACAAAAATATGAAAATAGATAGTTTGGTTATAAATTCTTCAATGTTGATTACCCCCCTCGGCAAAACTGCTCAGGTGGGTAAGGATGCTGGCATTTTGAAACAAATCAAAAACGGAGC
>CAYPLD010000065.1:0-6145 GCA_964411485.1 uncultured Elusimicrobiaceae bacterium
GATTATACAGGTCGGCTGATAATAGTGAAGGTGCAATTGCAACTTTGCCATTTGGTTTACCAATTCTTTTACTCATTTATTTCCTTTTTTTTATTAAACATAGCCCTCACCCGCTAACCGTTTTGGTTAGTCGACCTCTCCCAACGGGAGAGGATAACTTTAAGCCCGAAGGGCAAAAAGGTCGGCACAGACTCTGTGCTATTTCAAATCCTTTTCTTGTACTAAAATTCCGTTTACGAAAATTCTGATTGTGCCGTCTTCTGTATATGGAATTGTGAAATCAACTTTTGTTCCCGGCTGTTTTACTTCGCTGAACAATTCTGTTTCGCCCATGCTATCAACTAACACAACCCTAATCTGACTTTCCTTTCGTCCTTGACTCAACTCATAATGAACTCGTTGATATTTTTCATCAGCTCTTGCTCGTCTTCGGCTCACAGTTATTTGAACTTTGTAGTTCGGTTTGATTGTTGTATCAGGCGACAAATTCTGATCGATTATAATACCATTTGGGAACATCGAACTTTTGTCTTCTTTTATTATTAAATCCATTTCATTTTCGCTAGCCCAACGTGTAGCTTCGCTCAAATTTTTCTGTCTGAATTCGGGCATCATTATCATTGTATCCGGTGGAGTTCCTTCGGATACTATCAAATTTACGACCGCGTTTTTAGGCAAAATTGTGTCAGGTGAAGGGTCTTGTGATATCACTATCCCTTTATCAAAAGTTAATGAATAAGCGTTTATTATATCGCCGAGCTCAAGATGATTTCTTCGCAAAGAAAATCTTGCATCGCGTAGTTCAATACCCATAACATTTGGCATATAAACTTCTTCAGAACCTTGACTAAACCAAACTCTTACTATCTTGCCTTCGCGAACCGTTGTGCCAGCAGGGGGGAGTTGTCTGATGATATGTCCGTGAGGCATATTCGGATCGTATTCTTCGCCCGCTTTTTTTATTGCCAAATTATTAGTTTCTAAAATATCCAAAGCCATTTTTGCATTTTTTTTCATTATGTCCGGTACAACAACTTCGTTTCTTGTGTGTACCAATGATGCAAACGCCCAATTAAAGCTAAAATAACCTATCACCATTAAAACTACTACAACTAATATTAGTTCTAAAGCAATAAGCAATACTTTCGATGAAACTCTTACATTCTTAATATTATCTATTACATCTTTTCTCATATGAATACAATATCCTCTGGTTTTAGTTGATATCCTGATGCAAAATCATATCCCGATATTTCTTTTTTACCGGCAGGGATAACTTTTTCTATCAATAAAACTCCACTGTTACATTTTACAAAAAACCCGAGCTGTCTTTCAATCAATATTATTGAGGACACAGTTTGGTTTTCAAGATTTGGGAAAATTTTCTCGTCTGCTAATGACGTTTTGACTATTTTTAGATTGATTTCTTTGTCTTTAATTTTGGCGACTATTTTGCCAAAATTAAAGGCCCTTACCTTATTATTAATCTGTTCAGCACTCATTGTGTTGAAATTTAGTTCATAATCTTTTTTTTCAATTAATGGAGCATTGCTTGGTTCACCCATTTGTTTTGTGCGGATAATATTTTTTTGTTCTATTTTTTCCAGACACTCTTTTAATATTGAAGTGCCTGCTTCTATCAATTTAGGAAAAAGTGTTTCTGCTGTATCTTCTGATGAGATTTCAACTTCTTTTTGCAAGAAAATATCGCCGGTATCCATACCTTCATCAATCCAAAAAGCCGTGACACCTGTTTTTGTATCGCCGTTAAGTAATGCATATTGGACTGGCGACGCACCTCGATATTTTGGGAGCATCGAAAAATGGATATTGATAATTCCATGTTTAAATTGTTCGATTGTTTTCTTATTTATCAGCCGACCAAAAGCGACAGCCACTCCCAAGTCGGAGGCTAGGTCAGGGATTTTATCTGTGGTTTTTAATCCGAGTTCTATTGCCTTTTGTTTTGTTGGGCAGGCTGAAATTTCCATACCACGATCTCGTGGCTTATCGGGTTGAGTGATAACAAGTTCTATATTTGAATTTTTATGCAACACTTCTAAAAAGGGTATTGCGATATTTGGTGTTCCGAAGAAAACTGTTTTCATATATAAATTTTACATAATTATTAAATATCGGTTTACGATTTCTGTGGTTTATGTTAAAATTTAGATAAGGGAGGGGTGTGTGAGTCCGGTTGAAACAGCAAGTCTCGAAAACTTGTAAAGTGGTTTTCCACTTTCGTGGGTTCGAATCCCACTCCCTCCGTGTCAAAAACAAGTTTTTGACAAAGGATAAGAAATAGGGGATAGGGAATAAGGTATTTTATTTTTCATAAATTTTATGTGTTAAGAACTTGTTTTTGACACTTATTCCTTATGAATGTGTTGCTTGCCTTGATATTATTTTCAGAGATAACATTCCTGATGAGATTTTACAACAATCTGATGAGTTGGGAAAAATGTTATCCGGGTTGATTGGTAAATTTTCAGATAAATAATGTTAAAATGTAGGTATAAAAAAATGAGGGCTTTTTCAGCTCTCTTTTGTTTTTTAATTTTGTATAAAAAAAGAAAGAGATATATATAATTTCCTCTCCCTCATATATAGGGAGAGGATTAAGGTGAGGGTAAATGTTTCAAAGCATATTTAGTATTACACCACCTCACCCCAACCCTCTCCCCTAAAGCGGAGAGGGAGTAATAGAACAGGAGAAAAAGAGAAATGAAACTTAGTGATGTGCAAAATCGTATTGGGGAATCCATAACTCTAAACTTAAATGCGAAAGTCGCAAAAATAAAAAAAGAAGGGAAACCATTAATCCATCTCGGTGGCGGAGAACCTGAATACCCAGCACCGCAAAGTTGTGTCGATGCTATCATCAAAAAAGCAAATACTAGAAATCTAAAATATACAGCTGTCGGCGGTACGCCAGAACTCAAAAATGCAATCGTCAAATATACAAAAAATAATTACGACAAAGAAATTAACCCTTCAAACGTAATCGTTTCTAGCGGTGCGAAACAATCGCTATTCAACTTCTTGGTCGCAACAACAGATAAAGATGATGAAGTAATCTTTTGTGCTCCATACTGGGTGAGCTATCCAGATATGGTCAAACTCGCAGGGGGGAAACCTGTAATCGTCAAACCTAAAGAAGGAAGTTTTCAACCAAATATTGAGGATATTAAAAAAGCCATCACAGATAAAACTTCATCCATTATTATAAATAGCCCGAATAATCCATCAGGTACGGTTATTGACGAAAGTTTTATAAAAGATATTGTCGAACTTTGTGAAGAGAAACAAATTTATCTAGCAATGGACGATATTTATAACAAATTAGTGTTTGATGGAAAAATCGCTCCGAGTGCGTTTAAATATGCGAACAATTGTGATAATATCGTCATAATTAATGGAGTATCAAAAATTTACGGATTAACAGGTGTGAGAATTGGTTGGGCGATTGGTAATGAGGAAATCGTTAAATTGATGACAAAAATCCAAGCACAATCAACTTCATGTCCGTCGGATCTATCACAATCTGCAGCACAAGGCGTTTTAGAAGGTTCGCAGGATTGTGTCGAGGATTTACGTTCAACTTTAGAGGCAAATAAAAAAATCGCTTTACAGGAGCTTGCAAAAATTCCGCATATAAAAATCAATGAACCATACGGAACTTTTTATAGCTTGATAGATTTTTCATACTACAACAAAAGCTCAATTGAGCTAGCGGAATTTTTGCTAGAAAAAGCATTAGTAGCCGTTGTACCGGGTGTGGCTTTTGGTATGGAAGGTCATTTGAGAATCAGTTATTGTGCAAGCAAAGAGAATGTAATAGAAGGTATTAATAGAATCAAAAAAGCATTAGAAAAATAAAATGTCATCCTGAGCGTAGTCGAAGGATCTTTGTTTTTAAGTGTTAACTTATAGACGGAGATTCTTCGGCTCCGTTTCACTTCGCTCAGAATGACAAAAAGAGGAAGTAAAATAATGAAACTAGAAACGAGCAAAAAAGTTTATAGCAACTTAAGATCAGGAGAACTAATTGAACAAGCAATAGAAAGAAAAGAAGGGGTTTTGACAAAGCAAGGTGCGTTCGCTGTGAACACAGGAAAGCATACAGGTAGAAGTCCGCACGATAGATTTTTCGTTGACACAAAATCGGTAAAAGATAAAATAAATATAAGTAAAGCGAACAAACTTATCGGCGAGGAAGTCTTTGATAAATTATTTGCAAAAGCAAAAGAATATATCAAGGATAAAGATTTATTTGTTAGAGAAGCATATGTTGGTTCGAACAAAAAAACACAATTAAAGATAAGAGTAATAAACGAATTGGCATGGCAAAATCTTTTCGCAAAAAACATTTTTATCAGACCAAAAAAAGAAGAGCTAGAAAATTTCGAACCGGAATTTACCATTGTAGCATTACCAAACTTAAAAGCTAATCTAGAAACGGATGGCACAAATTCAGAAACAGCAATACTCGTAAATTTCGATGAAAAAATCGTTTTAATCTTAAACACAGCTTATGCTGGTGAGATGAAAAAGAGTATGTTTACGGTGATGAATTATTTACTTCCAGAAAAAGATGTATTCCCGATGCATTGTTCGTGTAATGTCGGCGACAAAGACGACTCCGCATTATTTTTCGGATTAAGTGGCACAGGTAAAACAACTTTGTCGGCAGATCCTTCAAGAAAGTTGGTCGGCGACGATGAACACGGTTGGGATGAGGAAGGGATATTCAATTTCGAGGGTGGCTGTTATGCGAAAATGATAGATCTCGAAGAAAAGAACGAACCAGAAATATATAAAGCTGTAAATACAAGGGCGTCCGTTTTAGAGAATGTCGTTTTGAAAGATGACGGCGAAGTAGATTTCTTTGATAAAAGTTTAACAGAGAATACTCGTGGTTGTTATCCATTGGGATATATAGGTAATGCGAAAGAGGATAAAAAAACAACACATCCAAAGAACATTATAATGTTGACTTGTGACGCGTTTGGAGTATTACCACCAATCGCGAAGTTAAACACTTCACAAGCGTTGTATCATTTTATATCTGGCTATACTGCAAAAGTTGCAGGTACAGAAGTAGGTTTGAAAGAACCAAAAGCAACTTTCAGTACATGTTTTGGTGCACCGTTTATGCCAAGGCATCCGAATGTCTATGCACAGCTCTTGAAAAAGAATATGGATAAGCATAAAACCGATTGCTGGCTAGTAAATACCGGCTGGATAAAGGGCGAATATGGGGTCGGAGAACGGATAAGTTTGAAATACACCAGAGCGTTACTAACAGCAGTTTTGGACCAAAAGCTAAAATCTGTCAAGTACCAAAAGGACAATATTTTTGGGTTCGAAATACCCACCTCTTGTGAGGGGGTTCCGAGTGAAATTCTTAACCCTGTGAATGTATGGGAAGATAAGCAGTTGTTCGAGGATAAATATAAAAATTTAGCACGGCTTTTTATTGAGAATTTCAAAAAGTTCGAAGAGGGTTGTAGTGAGGATATTATAGAGGCAAGTCCGAAAATTTAATAACTAGCTCTGAAAAAATGTGCTAGAATAATTAGGATGTAAAATTTACTAGGAGGAACAGTACTATGGCAAAACCAAATGCAGCATTTATGAAACCGCTAACACCTAGCTCAGAGCTAGCAGCAGTGGTAGGATCAAATCCACTTCCAAGAACAGAAGTTGTTAAAAAAATGTGGGTTTATATCAAGAAGCATAATCTTCAAGATTCAAAAAACAGAAGAAATATTAACGCTGATGCAGTTTTGAAACCAATCTTTGGTGGAAAAGCTCAAGTGAATATGTTTGAAATGACAAAACTCGTTTCAAAACACTTGAAATAAACTTAAGGTAATTGTTTTAATTATTCTTAATAATATATAGACAAAAGACACTGTGCCTATAGCTCAACGGATAGAGCGTTGGTTTGCGGAACCAGAGATCTAGGTTCGATTCCTAGTAGGCACAGTTTTTTCATGCCTCTTTTTGGTAAATTTTCCCTTTTTTGCTCCTAAAGTACTGGCACTCGCTTTGCTCGTTCGCTGCACTCGTACTAGTCGTTGCAAAGAAAGAAAAAATTTCCTCAAAAATACTCGCAAAAACCGCGAGCTTAAAATTTTCC
>CAYPLD010000066.1:0-4046 GCA_964411485.1 uncultured Elusimicrobiaceae bacterium
ATAAGGAGAGAAAAATGAATACAAAATTAGCAAATATAATTAAAAAATTTAGAAATAAAAAAATAATCGTAATCGGTGACATTATGCTCGATCATTTCATTCGAGGCAGTGTATCAAGAATATCACCAGAAGCACCGGTACCGGTGGTTCTGGTAAAAGAAGAACATTTTTTAGCAGGTGGTGCGGGTAATGTATCGGTAAATATAACTGGACTACAAGCAAAATCAATGTTAGTATCCGTAATCGGTGAAGATATTTTCGGAAGTACATTAAAAAAATTCTTGAAAGATACAAAAGTCAATACGGATCACGTTGTCGAGGATAAATCACGTCCGACAACAAAGAAAACAAGAATAATTGCAGAACATCAACAGGTCGTAAGGTTCGATAGAGAAAGTAAAAATAGAATCAATCAAGAACTTTCTCATAAATGTATGGAACATTTCAAAAAAGTCGCAAAAGATGCTGACGGTGTCATAATTTCAGACTACGGCAAAGGAATGTTATCAAACGAAAGTATAAAAGAAATAATCAGAATTTGTAATAAACATAAATTGCCGGTTTGTGTAGATCCAAAAACAGAAAATTTTAGAAAATATAAAAATATAACTTGTATCACACCAAATTCGAAGGAAGCATGGGAAGGTATGTCGATGATACCAAAAGAAGGCGAAGAAGAAATAAATGAATTAGGTGAAAAAATTCTGAAAACCCTAAAAGCAGATAGCATTTTGATAACTCGTGGTCCAGATGGTATGAGCTTGTTCGAAAAAGGTAAAAAAGGTGTGGCACGAATAAAAGCAACAGCAAAAGAAGTCTACGATGTGACAGGTGCAGGAGATTCGGTCATAAGCGTTCTGACATTAGCACTCGCAAGTGGTGCTTCGGTCAAAGATGCAGCGAAAATTGCAAATTATGCAGGTGGAATAGTAGTAGGTAAACTCGGAACAGCAACATTATCTCAAGAGGAATTGTTGGAGGCAATAAAATGAAGTCAACCGATACCTTAATAGTTATTCCTGCAAGATATGGAGCAACAAGATTTGAAGGTAAATTGCTGAAATTACTCGACGATAAACCAATTATCCAATGGGTTTATGAAGCATGTAAAAAAGCAGAAGTTGGTGAAGTTATCGTTGCGACTGATGATACCAAAATTTTTGACGTAGTCAAAAATTTTGGTGCTACACCAGTGATGACCTCATCTGATATCCAAAGCGGAACAGATAGAATTTATCAAGCATTAAAAAATAGGAAAGAAAAATATATTATCAATGTTCAAGGTGATGAGCCATTTATATTGCCAGAAACTATCAAAAAGATAGTCGAACTTTTGAAAACTGATAAAAATACTGATATCGCAACGGCTTGTGTAAAAACTCGAGATCCCGATGTAATAACAAATCCGAATTGCGTGAAAGCCGTTTTGACCGACGATATGCAAGCATTATATTTCTCACGTGCAGCGATTCCATTTATAAGAGAAATTGAAGAAACTAATAGAATTGTGTTTTATCATCATTACGGGATATACGGATATAAAAAAGAAGCGTTAGAAAAATTTGTTAATCATAAACAAACAACTTTGGAAAAACAAGAAAAGTTGGAACAGTTAAGAGCTTTGGAAATCGGATTAAAGATAAAAAGTATTTTAATAGAAAAAACAGGTCCTTCTATTGATGTGCCGTCCGATTTAGATAAGGCAAAAGAATACTTAAAAAATTAAAATAAAAAGTGCCATCTCTTTTGTCATTGCGGGCTCGGTCCGCAATCTTACTATAAGATCCTGAAACAAGTTCAGGATGACAAAAAAAGCACTCAAAAGAGGAAGTAAAAAATGTCAAAATATATTTTTGTTACGGGAGGAGTGGTAAGCTCATTAGGAAAAGGAATTTGTGCTGCAAGTATCGGTAGATTATTGCAGTTATATGGTTTTTCAGTAAACATAATGAAATGTGATCCATATATTAACGTCGATCCGGGTACGATGAGTCCGTATCAACACGGCGAAGTTTACGTCACAGATGACGGCTCTGAAACCGACCTAGATCTCGGTTATTATGAAAGATTTTTAGATATTTCTACTGGAAAAGAAAACTCCATAACAGCTGGTAAAGTTTATCAAACAGTGATAAGCAAAGAAAGAAAAGGCGAATTTTTAGGTGCAACCGTTCAAGTTATCCCTCACGTAACCAATGAAATAAAATCTCGGTTCACAGCACTTGATAAAAAGTGTGATATCACAATTATAGAAATAGGTGGAACGATTGGTGATATAGAAAGTCTACCTTTCCTCGAAGCGGCAAGACAGTTGATATTAGAAAAAGGTGCGAACAATGTATTATCTGTACATGTAACATTAATTCCATATTTACCAACTTCAGGTGAACTCAAAACAAAACCGACACAACATTCTGTGAACAAATTGAGAGAGATTGGATTACAACCAAATATCATTATCTGTAGAACTTCAAGCAGTATTAACGACGATATTAAAAGAAAACTATCATTATTTTGCAGTGTCAAAAAAGAGGCAGTTATCGAGGCAAAAGATGAAAGTTCGATATATAAAGTACCACAAGCTTTATACAAACAGGACATAATGACACAGGTTTTTCAGGGTTTGAATATAAGACCTAGAAAAAAACTAAATACAAATTGGTTCAACATTATAAATAAAGGTTTAAATCCGAAAAAAGAAGTTACAATCGCAGTTGCAGGTAAATATTCTGAACTAAAAGATGCATATAAATCCATATATGAATCTTTGAACCTTGCAGGTATGGCAAATGATGCGAAAGTGAATATCAAATTACTTGATACTGAAAAGGGAACTTCACTTGCACAGCTCAAAAATGTATGCGGTATTTTGATACCGGGTGGATTCGGATATCGAGGAGTAGAAGGTAAAATAAAAGTTGTAGAATATGCAAGAAAAAATAAAATTCCATTTTTTGGGATATGTCTTGGTATGCAATGTGCTGTGATAGAAGTAGCAAGAAATTTAGCAGGAATCAAAGGTGCAAATAGCACAGAATTTGAACCAAAAGCGGAACATAATGTTATAGATATTTTGGAAAGTCAAAAAACCGTAAAAAACAAAGGCGGAACGATGCGACTTGGTGCATATTCAGCTCAAGTTGAGAAAAATAGTTTGACGCATAAAGCATATGGTAGTTTGAATATTAGTGAACGACATCGACATCGATATGAATTCAATCCGAAATATGTTAAAGCATTGGAAAAAGCTGGATTAAAAACTGTGGCGTATCATAAGTCTGATAAAATAAAAGAAAAACTACCAGAAATAGTGGAGTTGAAAGGACATCCATGGTTTGTTGGTGTACAATTTCATCCCGAGTTCAAAAGTAGACCGATAAAAACGCATCCATTATTCAGAGAATTTGTAAAAGCGTCATTGAAACATTGTAAAAAATAGGGGTTGGTTATGAACAAAAAATTGTTGTTTATATTGACGATAGCTATGCTATTTATAGGTTTTTTTGGTTATTATTTATCGTCTGAAAGTTATCAAATAAGAAAAAGTCAAAAGAAAATAGAATATTTAATTGAAACTGGTAAAAAAATATTGATAGAAACCGAAAAATATAGAGAAAATAGTCCAGAGAAGTATGCGACTAATTTTGAGTTCCTCCAATTACAACTTGGCAAAGATTTTGAAGTTTATCCGGGTTATGTGGAATATAAAAAAGGTAAAGATAAGTTTCTTTTTATGTTAGATTATTCTAATGCTAATTCGGATTTATTGTTAGTAGCGAATTATTCGCAAATAAAAAGTGTGTATGATGCTTTTCAATTAGTAATTTCTAAAAACTACAAAGAAGTTCCTGCGAAAATAACCGTGAAATGTAAAGCCCCAGTAAACTGGGAATATTCTTGTAAAGCATGTGCAAGTGTTGGCGAACACTTAAGCACAGGCGACTGGTGCTGGTATAAAATTAAATAATGTATAATAAAAATATGAATAAAAAAGGGTTTACAACACAACAACCATGTCATCCTGAATTTATTTCAGGATCTTGTAG